>DAINBR010000158.1:0-7733 GCA_036732865.1 Bacteroidota bacterium
GATGCGGGAACTGATTGTCGAGCCCCCCGCCATGGATGTCAAACGATTCGCCGAGATACTTCATTGACATCGCGGAGCATTCAAGGTGCCAGCCGGGGAAGCCCTCGCCCCACGGGCTCGGCCAGCGCATGATATGCCCGGGTTCCGCCCGCTTCCAGAGTGCAAAATCTGCCGGGTGCCGTTTCTCCGCCTTCACTTCGACCCGCGTTCCCGCGTTCATTTCTTCGAGCGTCCGGTGCGACAGCTTGCCGTACGAGACATAGCGGGGGACATCGAAATACACCGAGCCGTTGGCTTCGTACGAGAGACCCCGTGCCATGAGGGTTTCCACGAGAGCGATCTGTTCGGTGATATGGCCCGATGCGCGGGGAGCGATATCCGGACGGACGACATTCAGCGCATCCATGTCTTCGTAGAACATGCGCGTATACAACTCTGCCAACTGCATGGGATGCACGCGTTCGAGTCGGGACTGCCGTACGAGTTTGTCTTCTCCCTCATCGGCATCGTCTGTCAGGTGACCGACGTCGGTGATATTCTGCACGTAGAGGACCCGGTACTGAAGGTATCTGAGATACCGCAGGATGACGTCAAACGACACATAGCTTTTCGCATGGCCGAGGTGCGGGGGGCCATACACCGTCGGCCCGCACACGTACATTCTCACCATGGCCGGATCCAATGGCCGGAATTCTTCTTTCGAGCGCGACAGGGTATTGTACAGGACGAGTGGCATCAGTGGAGTCCCATGAGTTCACGTGCGCCGGCCAGGCCGGCTTCGGTTACTTCAGCACCGCTCATCAGGCGCGCCACTTCGCGCACCTGTTCATCGAGCGTCAGGCGCTGCAGCGTCGTGACAGCGCGGTTGTTCTGTTCGGTCTTGCTGACGGCGAAGTGCGCGTCGGCGAAACCCGCAATCTGCGGGAGGTGCGTGATTGCGATGACCTGGTGAAACCCCGCAAGGCTCTTGAGGCTGGCGCCCACGGCCTGCGCAATGCGTCCGCTGACGCCGACATCGATTTCATCGAAAATGAGCACCGGAAGACGGTCTGTTTTAGCCAGGATGCTCTTGAGTGCAAGCATGACGCGGGATACCTCGCCTCCCGACGCAATTCGTGCGAGGGGCTTTTCTTCTTCCCCGACATTTGTGGAAAGATAGAATTCCACCTTGTCGTATCCCCGCGGGGTCAGCGCGACCATCACCTTCCCCCGACGGACGGCATCGGCCGCCGGCGCACCGTCGTCACCGCGGTCGACAACTTGCTCTTGCTGTATGCGCGTACTGAACCGGGCCTGGGCGATCCCGAGCTTCGCCAGCTCCAGTATGATCGCCTTGTCGATCTTCCTCGCGACATCATGCCGTTTGGATGAGAGCCGATCGGCTATGGCGCCACATTCCTGTCGTGCCTCTTCGACGTCCTGCTCCATGCGGGCAATGATCTGGTCAAAGTTGTCGGCAAGCGCCAGTTCTTCGCCCAATTGCTGCCGGTGGGCAATCACACGATCCAGGGCACCGCCGTACTTCTTCTTGAGAAATGCCAGCCGGCCCAGACGCTCGCGGAGTTGTTCGAGCCTCTCCGGAGCGAATTCCACCCTGGCGTTGTACCCCTGTACGAATTTTGCCAGTTCGTTGACGATAGCCTCGGCAGACGAGCACTCACGAGCGGCATCGGCGAAACGGGAATCAATTTCGGCGAGCGCGTGGAATTGGTTCCTGGCGATCACAAGCAGATCGCGAACAGCGCGGTCACCTTCATAGAGCTGGGCGTATAGATCTGCCGTTGCGCTGAACAGTTTTTCGCTGTTCTCCAGAATCCGGAGTTCCGTTTCGAGCTCCTCTTCTTCCCCGGATCGCGGGCTGACAGCATCGATTTCTTCTGCCTGGAAGAGGAGGAATTCGCGCTTTTCGAGGAGTTCCCGTTCCCTGTGGCGGAGGTCCGACAACTCAGCGGCGGCTTTCCGAAGCCTGGCATGGACCGCGCGAAACTCATCCACCATTCCACCGAGTCCGCCGAAGTCGTCCAGCATCCCGATGTGCGTATCGACGCGCAGCAAAGATTGGTGTTCGTGCTGTCCGTGCAGGTCCACAAGCAGCTCGCCCGCTTGTTTCTGCAGTGCGAGCGTCACGGGAGAATCGTTGAGGTAGCAGCGGCTCTGAGATTTGGCCGAGACTTCCCGCCGGACGATCAGCTCATCGGCGGGATCGAGATCATTCGCGGCCAGCAATTCCTGGACTTTTGCATTATCTCCCACGTCGAACGTGGCTTCCACCACCGCTTTGTCGCTGCCGCGGCGCACCACCTCAGCGCTTGCACGCTCTCCGAGCGCAAGACTGAGCGCATCGATGATGATCGATTTGCCTGCGCCGGTTTCACCGGTAATGATGATGAGGCCGCTGGAGAATTCGACGCTCAGCTCTTGGATGAGGGCGTAGTTCTTGATGAGCAGAGTCTTCAGCATAAAGCCAATCTACCCATCTTTTGTAAAAGATACAACGCGACTGGATCAGGAAAGCGGGGATGAGGACTCAGGCGGGGAACCAGGTGCGCCGTAAAAATGAAGTTCTGCCACGTCCGGTGTCACACCGTGGAAAAATGCATAACGCAGAAACTCCCGCAGGCCTTCGAGGTCGTCCTCGTTCAGGTCATACGAAAACGCATGGAGATAGTCGGACATGTCGGCGTGTGAAAGCGAGGGGAATGCACCGGGCGGAAGGTTGCCGGCAATCGTATCCAGCGCGCTGATCCCACTGTACGCGCTTTGCACCAGCCACCCCACTTCTTCCGGACTTAACGCTTCATCGCCACCACACCAGAATCCATGCACGTACGGAAGTCCGGAAATTTCGTTCCATGCCTCCACAAGGTCAATGCGATTGGGGTGCAGCGAGATCTCCCGAAGCGACGCATCACCCACGAGGAGAACGGCATCCGCGCGTGCGAGCGCATCGTTCACCGTGCCGGTGAAAACCTGAAACTTCGGCTCCAGTTCGTATTCTTCCGCGAGAATAATCTTCGCCAGAATGATTTCCGATGACGATGACGGATCGATAGCCACAGTGTTTACCGTTTGAATCTCGTCGTGAAAGACGAGGCTGATCGAGCCGGTTGCCGAGGCGGAGCTGACGCCGACGCCGGGAACGATCCGGTACTCGGAACTATCACGGGCGTAGTCGATAGGGGTGAGAAACGCAGCGTCGAGCTCGTGCTCACGGAGCCTGACCGCATGCTGGGCGGGAACATCCACCTGGCGGGCGAAGAGATCGCGCTCGGCCAGGTGGACAGTCAACGGCTTGGTGTAGAAAACGGAGGGAACGCCGAGTCGTTTGCGTGTGCTCATGCGACCCCCTCGGGAGTGATCGTGCGTCAGGCTGTCGTTTTCTGTCGGATTGCTTTGGCCGCAAGCGAGCGCAGGTAGTACAGCTTTGCACGGCGTACCGATCCCTGTTTGACACGTTCGATCTTGGCCAGGCGCGGTGAGTGCAGAGGAAAAATTCGCTCCACGCCGACGCCGTCAGAGATCTTGCGTACGGTGAAGGTTGCATTCATCCCCGCACCGTGGCGGCCGATCACCACGCCCTGGAACTGCTGTACGCGCTCTTTGTCACCTTCGATGACGCGGACATGCACGTTGACCGTGTCGCCGGGGTTGAAGTCGGGAATACCGCTCTTCAGTTGGGCCGCTTCCACCAGTTTGATCTTTTCCATAATCATCTCCAAAAGGACAATGTCACTTGTTTTCTATGAGATCCTGCCGGCGCTCCCGCGTCCGCCCGACCCGCTGGTCCTGCCGCCATCGTTCGATGTCTGCGTGATTGCCGGAGAGCAGGACCTCCGGGACTCGCATCCCTCGAAATTCTGCAGGCCGGGTATACTGAGGGGCGTCCAGCAACCCGTCCTGAAACGAATCATTCAACAGAGACTCGCCGTCGTGCAGTACGCCGGGTATCAAACGCACGATGGCATCAATGAGCACCAGGGCGGGCAGCTCTCCGCCGGTGAGCACATAATCGCCGATCGAAATCTCCCGGGTCACCAGCCGTTCCCGGATCCGTTCATCAATCCCTTTGTAGTGGCCGCACAGGACGATGAGGCTGGGTTTCAGGGAGAGCTTATTGGCCAGTGCTTGTGTCAGGCGCTCGCCGTCCGCGCTCATGTAAATCACTTCGTCATACGCGCGTTCGCGCTGCAACCCTTCGATGCACGCGAATACCGGCTCGGGCTTCATCACCATGCCCGCCCCTCCTCCGAACGGCGTGTCGTCGATGGATCTGTGACGGTCGGTGGCGTATTCGCGCAGGTCGTGAACGATGCATTCCACGCCTGCCAGCTCCTGGGCGCGCTTCAGCATGCTCTCCTCGAGCGGCCCCCGGACCAGGCGGGGATGGCCTGTGATGACATCGATCCGGATCATGCTCGCATACCCTCGATAACGCGGACCGTAATGGTCCGCGCTTCGGTATCGATGCGTTGAACAAACTCACGGACTGCAGGAACCAGGAGATCCGGTTCCCCGTCGGCACCGATGACGTACACATCCTGTGCGGGAAAGCGCAGGACATCCGTCAGCGTTCCCAAGGGCGCTCCCTGCTCATCGACAACAGCGAAGCCAACGATCTGATGCACAAAGAACGTTCCCGGAGGCAACGGTACTGCTTCTTCCGGGGGGATCATCACCAGCAGGCCAACCAGTTTTTCCGCAGCTGTACGATCCGTGGCACAGGAAAAACGTACCCGGATGCCGCGCGGGGCGACGTTGACGGCCGTAATTTCTGCAGGCGCTGGATTGCCGTCTTCCGCTCCCGTCGCTGACGATTCCGCGACCAGGTACACCCGGCGCAGAGAGCGGAACCGTTCCGGCATGTCGGTCAGGGACTCGACAACGACATCACCCCTGATCCCGAATGCCTTAACGATGGAGCCAACAGCGATCAAATCGTGAACAGCAATACTCACTCCGCGATTTCGAGAATCGCCCGTTTTCCCTGACGTGCCGCGACCGCGGCAAGAAGGATGCGCAAGGATTGGGCTGTTCTCCCTTTTTTTCCGATGACTTTGCCGACATCTGCTTCCGCCACGCGGAGACGAAACACGATCTTGTCTTCACGTTCCTCATACTCCAGAGCGATTTTCTCCGGGCTGTCGACGAGGTGACTGGCAATGAACACCACGAAGTCGTTCATGAACCCTCCTTAGGTCTTCTCCTCTACGTGCAACCTAGCTGCCTCCACCCCCTGAACCCAGGAGTTATGCGCGTCAGGACTGCGGAGCGGCCTCTGCGGCCGGAGCGCTTGCAGCTTCCGGACCCTTGCTCACGCTTGCCTTTCGCTTCGCTGCCGCACGACGGGCCTTCCGCTCGTCATCGTGGCGGCGTTTGTCTGCCTGTTGCATCTGCCACTTCTCCATCGAAGCGGCGATCGTGGCTTCGTCCTTGCCGGCACGGGTGAGTGACCACTTCAACCACAATCCGTTCCGCTGGAACAGACTGCGCACGGTGTCGGTGGGCAGAGCACCTGTTTTCAGCCAGTAGAAGACCCTTGCCTCCTTTGTCTGGATCACCATCGGCTCCTGGCGAGGCTCGTACCGGCCGACCACTTCGAGGAAGTTACCGCTCCGCGCGGTGCGCGAATCGGCGGCCACGATGTGGTACATCGGCATCTTCTTTTTGCCGATCCGTCGCAAACGTAATCGTACTGCCAACGTTATTCTCCTTCTGTTGCCCGCTATGAATGGATGCGCATTGCCCTGGCCGCCTTGTCAAGCCGCCCACCCTTCCCCAGGGTCTTCATCATGCGCTGCATCTGCTCATATTGCTTCAACAACCTGTTGACGTCCTGCACCGTACACCCGCTGCCCGTTGCGATCCTCCGCCGGCGTGTGCCGTTGAGAATCTGCGGCCGCCTGCGTTCATCCGGGGTCATCGATTGGATCATCGCTTCAATGCGCACCAGGGCCGACTCGTCCACCTCCGCGTTCGCCGGCAAGCGGTGTGCACCCGGCAACATCCCGAGTACCTGCTGCAGCGGTCCCATTTTTTTTACTTCTTGCAGTTGCTCGAGAAAATCTTCAAGGGTGAACTGCGACTTCCGGATCTTCTGTTCAAGCGCGACCGCTTTGTGTTCATCGAACTGCGCCTGCGCTTTCTCCACAAGGCTGACGATGTCACCGAGACCGAGAATCCGCGATGCCAGCCGTTCGGGGTGAAACCGTTCGAGCGCATCGGGCTTTTCTCCGGTGCCGATGAACTTGATCGGCACGCCGACCGTTGCGCGCAGGGAGAGGGCCGCCCCACCCCTTGCATCGCCATCCATCTTCGTCAGTACCGCGCCGTCATACTTCAGGCGGTCGTGAAAGGCCTGAGCGGTGTGTACAGCATCCTGACCGGTCATGGCATCCACGACGAACAGAATCTCGTGCGGCTGGAGTGCGGCCTTGATCGCTTCAGCCTCCCGCATCATTTCTTCGTCGACGTGAAGCCGTCCGGCCGTATCAACTATCACGGTGTCGCGTGCGTTTGCACGGGCATGCTCCACCGCGTCTTTTGCCACGGCTACCGCTCCGGCACCCCGCTTCGTAAAGACCGGCACCCCGGTCTCCCGTCCCAGGACTTCCAGCTGGTCGATGGCCGCCGGGCGGTGCACGTCCGCAGCCGCAAGCAGCGGAAACCGTCCCTGCGATTTCAGGTGCAACGCCAGCTTTGAGCAGAAGGTCGTCTTTCCCGACCCCTGCAACCCGGCCACCATGATCACCGTGGGGGGTAATTGCGAGAACGTGATACCGACGTGAGACGTTCCCAGTAAACGTACTAATTCGTCGTAAATAATCTTGACGATAAGCTGGCCGGGGGTTATGCTTTGCAGGACCTCCTGCCCGACTGCACGGCGGAGTACATCGTCCATGAACTGCCGCGCCACCTTGTAGTTGACGTCGGCGTCCAGCAAAACCCGTCGCACCTCACGCAGAGTTTCCGCGACATTTGCCTCGGAAATCTTTCCCTGCCCGCGGAGACGCTTCAGGACAGCGTCGAGTTTTCGGCTGAGATCCTCAAACATAGTCTGCCCCTACACTTGGAACCACCTGTGGGGCGGTTTAGTGCCGAGGATATGTAAGCTACTGAGAAAAGGGAACTTATGCAATAAGAGTACGAACACCCGCCCCGGTCGACTGGTATATCAGGAGGCCCCCCTCTGGGCTTCGGCGCCGGAAACCACCTCCAGCAGCTCTTTGGTGATTGCCGCCTGCCGCGCTTTGTTGTACTGCAGTTGCAGGGTGGAAATCAACTCATTGGCGTTCTCTGTCGCATTGTCCATCGCGGTCATCCGGGCCCCCTCCTCGGCAGCGCTCGATTCAAGCAAGGCCCGCCAGAGCGTGAAGTTCAAGTACCGCGGAAGGAGGGCCGATATCAACGCCTGCTGCGAGGGCTCATAGATGTAGTTCGGAATCAGCCGGGGGGCAGCGGACTGGACAGGTTCTGCCACTGCGGGAAGTATAGGAAGATATTGCACAACCACGATCCGCTGATGCACGGGGGACTTGAATTCGTTGTACACCAGCACGACTCTGTCCACCTCACCCCGCAGGTATGCGTCGGTCAGTTCCCGCGCGATCTTCTGGGCATCGCCGAACCTGAGCTTTGAAAACAGCCCGGGGTAACGGGCAGCCGGCGTCATTCGCTGGCGCGTGAAGAAATCCGCCCCCTTTTTGCCGAGGCAATACAGGCGGACCTGAGTTTGT
>DAINBR010000159.1:0-7724 GCA_036732865.1 Bacteroidota bacterium
TACTCCTCGGGTTCCCGTTACTGGAAGCTCAACTATCAGACCGGTGAAGGGATGGCGACATATTTGGGGCTAAGCAGTGCCATCGCTCCGGCCTTCACAAGCGCCAACGAGATGTTTACCGGTTATGTTCTCCCCGGCACGGGCCCCATCAGCATCTGGAGCGGTTCTGATTTTTCCTCCCTCGGTTCTGCGGTTACCGCTCCTCCCGGCTTCTCCAGAACCCTTGAGGTCTCGAAAGACGGGAACGACATCTATTGGTGCGGATACAGCAACAAAAAAATCTATGTGTATCACAGCGCCAATGGCACCCTCGGGCCGTATGAACTGAGTGACAGCCTTGCTGAAGGTTGCCAGGTTGAGTCGATTAGCTGGAACAAGAAGGATGGATATCTCTATTTCAGCGCGGGTAACATTGACACCGTCAACTACGCTGGGGGCGTGCTCCCACCGTATACGCATTCAGTGTGGTATGCGTATGATGTGGCCACGAAGACCATCAAGGATAGCATGGCGTGGAACTGGGGTGCGTATCCGTACAATATCACTCCGGTCTCGAATGGCCCGCGCCCGCGCGGCATCGACTTCTCGGTGTCCGGTGACACGGCCTACGTAGCATGCTTCAACCATGGCAAGGCTGCGATCCAGATGTTCAAGCGCACGGAAACCAGCGTAGATCCTATCGACGATGGCATCCCCAGCGGCTATACACTGTCGCAGAACTATCCGAACCCGTTCAATCCGTCGACCGAAATTCAGTTCACGCTGACCAAGGCCGGCTATACCACGTTGAAGGTGTACGACGTGCTGGGCAAGGAAGTCGCGACACTGGTGAGCGAAAACCTGAATCCGGGTACCTACAAGACCAATTTCGACGCCTCGCGCCTGGCTTCCGGCACATATGTGTACACGCTGACGTCGAACGGCGCCCGCTTGATCAACAAGATGTTGCTCATGAAGTAAGCATGAAGTCTCACGCACGGAGGAGTCGTGCCGTGTGTGATGTACCAGGCAGAGGCATCCGACCCGATAGTCGGATGCCTCTGTCGTAATTGAGTCCGGATACCCGTATATTTCATAAACCCTGTCACCGATCATTCCGTGCGTCACCCATCATACCGTACATCAGGGGAAAAAAGAATTGTCGCTATGAAGATTTGCTTCCAGCTGTTGATGGTGCTTTTTCTCTCGTTTTCCACTCTCCCCCTGGGAGCGCAGATTCCGCCGAAGAGGGAATTTCGCGCGGCATGGGTGGCCACAGTGACCAACCTCGACTGGCCGGCATCCCCAGGACTGCCAACGGCAACACAGCAGTCGCAGCTGGTCATCATGTTGAACAGCCTCCAGGCGGCAGGCATCAATGTGGTCATCTTCCAGGTGCGCCCGGAGTGCGACGCATTGTACGCCTCACCGCTGGAACCCTGGTCGTATTGGCTGACCGGGTCACAGGGTGCATCCCCCGGACCATTCTGGGACCCACTCCAGTTCGCCGTTGATGAAGCCCATAAACGTGGCATGGAATTGCACGCCTGGTTCAATCCCTACCGGGCAGTCCAGCGCATCGGCCGGTACACGCAAGCAACCACACACGTCTCAGTCCAGCATCCCGAGTGGATACTGACATTTCCCACCACAAATCTCAAGATCCTTGATCCCGGCATTCCCGGTGTCCGGGAACATGTGGCAGGAGTCGTGTCGGACATCGTTCGTCGGTACGATGTGGATGGTGTCCATGCAGATGACTACTTCTATCCCTACGATCCCATTATTTCCACGCAAGATGCGGCCACATTTGCCGCCTATCCGCGGGGGTTCACCAACATCGGCGACTGGCGCAGGGACAACGTCAATCTGTTGATGAAGATGATCACTGACAGCATCAACGCAATCAAGCCCTATGTGAAGCTCGGGATGAGCCCGTTCGGCATCTGGAAAAATGGCGTTCCTCCGGGGATCATCGGGCTGGATGCGTACAACACCATTTATGGCGACGCCATTGCCTGGCTGCAGCAACGGACCGTGGATTATCTGACGCCGCAACTCTATTGGAGAATCGGCGGCAACCAGGACTATGCCAGGTTGATGAACTGGTGGGCCGATTCTTGTTACGCCAACGGCCGCCATCTCTATCCCGGCCAGATTTTCGGCTCCGCGTATACAGCGGCGGAGCTTCCCAACCAGCTGAAGCTGGACCGGGCGAATCCCAAAGTCGGCGGGCAAGTGATCTTCCGTGCGGCACTTCTTGCAGCCAATCAGCTTGGCTATGGCGACTCACTGAAACGAACGTATTACACGTACCCGTCGCTCCTGCCGGCCATGGCATGGAAAGATGTCGTGCCGCCCTGGATGCCGCGCGCCCTGCGCTATGAGAAGATCTCGCCCACCGGCCCGGCCGCGCTGCGATGGGATCTCCCCATCACCGCTCCGGACGGCGACAGCGCATCCCGCTATGCGATCTACCGCTTCGATCATACCCCGTCGTTGCCCGGCGAGCTTGCCGATGCACGCAGCATGCTCGCGGTGGTGGGTGAGCGGCAATATGTTCCGCCCACACCTCCTCCCGGGGGGGCGTACTCATTCGTCGTCACAGCGCTGGACAGGAACTTCAACGAAAGCGAACCAAGCAGTGTCCTGCCTCTCAACGCGCCCGGCATTCCCGTGCTTGCTTCTCCGGCAGACGGATCGACCGGCGTCGCCGAGAGTGTCCTGGTCGTATGGAACAGTGCTCTGCTTGCTTCCTCGTACCATCTACAGGGATCTGTCGACTCGACGTTCGTCTCCGGGTTGTTTGCGAACGACTCCACCATCACCGATACGGTGAAGATGGTCCGCGGGTACCCGGGGCAGTCGCGTGCCTACTGGCGCGTCAGGGCGCGCAATGCTTCGGGCTTGTCGGATTTTTCCGCAGTCTTCTCCTTCGTGTCAGGCTTCCCGGTGCTTGCGACGCTCATCTCTCCACCAAACATCTGCGTCGATCAGCCTGTGGTTCTCCCGTTCATCTGGAACAGTACGCAGGCGGCGACTTCGTACCGGCTTCAACTGGCACTGAATGCAAACTTCACGCCCGCAGCGTTTGATTCGGCCGGAATCGTCGACACGAGCATTGTTGTGCCGCAGCTGGAATACTACAAGATCTACTTCTGGCGCGTAAAGGCGAAGAATGCGACTGGAGAAACTGACTGGACGGCGTATTACCGGTTCAGGACCGTCCAGGTGAGTGCGGTTGAACATGATACCGAGGTGCCATCTGCATACGCACTGTCGCAGAATTATCCCAACCCGTTCAATCCGGCAACAGTAATCACATTCCAGGTGCCGGTATCCGCCGATGTAAGGATTGTCATCTATGACATTCTGGGGCGGGAGGCTGCAATCCTGGTGAACGCACGAATGGAACCGGGCACATACACCGTGCGCTTTAATGCATCGCACCTGACCACCGGCGCATACTTCTACAGAATGACAGCGGGGGAGTTTGTGGCGACGAAGCGAATGCTGCTGATGAAGTAGAAGCTGCCGCACCGAGAACGAAGAGTGTCTGGAGGATTGAGATGAAGCCGAGGATCAAGGTAGGAACAGATGAACACGGAGTCCCCATGCATCACTTATTGAATGCATTCCGATTAATCGGAGGCGTGGTGGTCGTCATGCTCTTTTGCCTCGCCGCAGCCGCAGCACAGACAGAGGGAACTACGATGATGACCGATGTGCTTGTGAAAGCGAAAGAAAAACTTGCGCCGGACCGCCGGACTGCGGTGTTCGATGTCGCCGGAGAGATGCTGGGAGATGCCGTCGTCCTGAAGGGGGAGGTCCAGAGTGCCGAGATGAAACACGCATTGCTGGACATGTTTCAAGAGCAGGGAATGAAGGTTCTGGCAGACAGTCTCACGGCACTGCCGCAGGCGTCCCTCGGCGAAAAGACGCGCGGCGTGGTCAGTCTCAGCGTCGCCAATATCCGCTACAAACCGGATCACGCAGCGGAAATGGGTACGCAGGCACCTCTGGGTACCCCGGTCAGGGTCCTGAAAGCGAGGCACGGCTGGTTGTACATCCAGACCCCTGACGACTATCTCGGCTGGTCCGACGACGACATCCAATTGATGACACCCGATGCTTATGCGTCCTGGGTTGCGCGCCCGAAGATCATTGTCACCGCCGAAGTGTCGTCCGTCCGGGAGTCCAGAAAATCCACCAGTCTGCAGGTGACTGATGTCGTTGCGGGATCCATTCTCGCGTTGAAGAGAAGTGCGGGGTCGTACTTTGAAGTCGAATACCCGGATGGCCGTACGGGATTCATCAGGAAGAAAGATGCCGTCCCTCTCAAATCCTATATCGCCAGGGCTAAGGCAACACGAAGATCGGTTGTTGAGACAGCACGGCGCTTTCATGGCATCCCGTATTTCTGGGGTGGAACTTCGGCCAAGGCACTGGATTGTTCGGGGTTCACGAAGACGGTCTACTTCCTAAACGGTATACAGCTGCCCCGCGACGCAAGCCAGCAAGCCCTCGTAGGCGAACCCATCGACACGACCGGCGGCATCAACCTCAAGCCGGGTGACCTGCTCTTCTTCGGGGCCAGGGAAAAGGGCGAGCGCAAGGAGCGCGTTACCCACGTGGCGATCTCCACGGGCGGAAAACGGTTTATCCACGCTGCAGGACAGGTGCAGTACAACAGCCTCGATCCGGCGGACAAGGATTTCAGCGAACACCGTCAACGGTCGTTTCTCCGGGCCAGGCGCATCATCGGCGCGCCGGAAACCTCGGGGATCCGCTTTCTCACGCATATTCCCTACTACACCGGCAAACCATGAGCATCGATCGACGTTCCTTCTTGCATCACGCGGTACTGGCGGGCCTTGCAGGAGGGCTCGCACCGCGCAGGATGTTTTCCTCTCCGGTCCACTTTACGGTGAACGATATGAAACTGCGTTTCTACCCCTACACACTTGAACTCAGGCATACATTCACCATTGCCACGAGTTCGCGCACAACCACTCCCGATATGATCGTGGAAGTGGAAAAGGACGGCATTATCGGCTACGGTGAAGCCTCCATGCCACCGTATCTCGGCGAGAGCCAGGAGTCGGCCGCCGCCTTCCTCGGCAAGGTGGATCTTGGAAACTTTCCCGACCCGTTTCAGTTGGAAGAGATTCTCCCCGCGATAGACGCGATCGCTCCGGGAAACCCGGCGGCGAAGGCCGCGGTGGATATCGCGCTGCATGATTGGGCCGGCAAGAAACTGGGTGCCCCGTGGTACCGCATCTGGGGGCTCAATCCGGCGAAGACCCCTGTCACATCATTCACCATCGGTATTGACACGGCGGATATCGTGCGGCAGAAAACGAAAGAGGCGAGTATCTATAGGATCCTCAAGGTAAAACTGGGCCGCGACACGGACAAAATGATGATCGAGACGATCAGGGAGATCACCGATACGCCGATCACTACCGACGCAAACCAGGGATGGAAGAACCGTGACGAAGCTCTGAAGATGATTGAGTGGATGGCGACAAAGGGGGTCGTATTCGTGGAGCAGCCCATGCCCAAGGAACAGGTGGACGATACCGCATGGCTGCGCGAGCGGAGCCCACTCCCCCTGATCGGAGACGAAAGCATCCAGCGCCTCGCCGATGTGAAGAAAGCGCAGGGGGTCTTTGACGGCATCAATATCAAACTGATGAAGTGTACCGGGATGCGCGAGGCATACAAGATGATTTTACTTGCACGGTCCCTGGGCATGAAAGTAATGCTCGGATGCATGACCGAAACTTCCTGCGCAATCTCCGCGGCGACGCAGCTCTCCCCGCTCGTGGATTGGGCGGACCTCGACGGTGCAGTGCTCATCAAGAACGATCTGTTCGACGGTGCAACGATCGTCGACGGGAAACTCACTCTCCCCGACAGACCGGGGATCGGCGTGATCAAACGCTAACTCTCCTCCCGCGCGCAGGGGCGCGGAGAACCAAAGGAACGGGTCCATGAGCTCAACAGCAGGTCAACAGCGGCTCCTGTCGCTCGACGCATTCCGGGGCGCAACGATTGCCGGCATGATTATGGTCAACAACCCCGGCACTTGGACCGATATCTACCCGCAGCTCCGGCATGCGGCATGGGACGGATGGACTTTCACCGACTTCATTTTTCCGTTTTTTCTCTGGATTGTCGGCGTTGCAATGACGCTCTCGTTCGCCAAACGCGTGGAGCAGGGGGCAAACAAACGCCAGCTGCTCCTCCATGTGTTCCGGCGTGCCGTGATCATCTTCGGGCTCGGAATATTTCTGGCGGGGTTCCCCTTCGGGCTGCTGTTCGACCACCAGTTTTCCTTCGCGAATATCCGCATCCCCGGAGTTCTGCAGCGTATTGCCATCTGTTACCTGATTGCCAGCGCGATATTTCTATGGACGTCGTGGCGTGCTCAGATCGCGTGGATCGTCGGCCTGCTGGCGGGGTACTGGCTGATGGTAATGCTCATTCCCGTCCCGGGTTTCGGTGCCGGCGTGCTGCGGCCTGAAGGCAGTCTCTGCTGGTGGGTGGACTCCACCGTCCTCGCGGGCCACACATGGCGCGGGGCGCCAGTTATGGGCTTCGATCCCGAAGGCATAGTCAGCACCATTCCGGCGATCGCGACAACGCTGCTGGGTGTGATGATGGGACATTGGCTGCGGACAAAACGCAGCGCCGAAGAGAAAACGGTTTGGATGTTCGTCATCGGCGAGTTTCTCATGCTCCTCGGCGCGATTCTCGATATGTGGCTGCCGATCAACAAGAACCTCTGGACCAGCAGCTATACCATCTTTATGGCCGGATGGGCGTCGGTGATTTTTGCCATGTTCTACTGGCTTATCGATGTGAAGGGCTACAAGAAGTGGGCGCTGCCGCTCAACATCTACGGTATGAATGCCATTACCGTGTTTGTGCTGGCAGGTGTTGTGGGCCGGACAATGGCGTTGATCAAGGTCGCCCAGGATGACGGCACGCTGATCTCGCTGCAACGACATATCTACATGCATTTCTTTGTCCCGCTTGCCAGCCCGTTGAACGCTTCGTTGCTGTATGCGATCTGCTTCATCGGGGTGATGTTTCTGGTGGTCTGGTTCATGTGGAAAATGAAATGGTTTGTCAAAGTCTAGGCAGAAGATACGCCGAACATGAAAAACCTGTGCCTTTCTTTCCTCCTCGTGACACTCATGATCACTCCGACGACCGCGCAGCCAGATCACAACGCACTGCTCGCTGAATTCCAACGCCTGGAACGCGAGTACGGCGGACACCTGGGTGTGATGGCAAAGAACCTCCGCACAGGCGAAGTGGTGCAGTACAATGCCGCAGAGAGGTTCCCGACGGCCAGCCTTATCAAGCTGCCGGTCATGGTGGCATACTATCAGATGGTCCGCGAGGGCGCGCTGGATCCGAAAACCACCGTGACACTCACGGCCGCGGATAACAAGCCCGGATCGGGAATTCTGGAAAGGATCACCGAAGGCGCGACGATCACGCTGCAGGATGCCGTCAATCTGATGATCACCCTGAGCGACAATACCGCTACCAATCTGGTGCTCGACCGGATGGGGAGTACCCACGTGGAGCGCCTGGCGGTGGTGAACGACCTGATGGTACGTCTCGGACTCAAGAACACCCGCCTCCTGAACAGGCTGTATTCCTGGGACACGAAGCAGCGGACCCCCGAGGGTATCCGATACTCAATCGGCGTGTCGACCCCGGAAGAC
>DAINBR010000160.1:0-7700 GCA_036732865.1 Bacteroidota bacterium
CGGGAGTCGTCTGGGACGGTTTGGGCAACGATCTCCGGGTTGACTACAGCTGGGCCGACCACCTCCGCCTCGGTGGTGTACAGCGAGTGACGCTGGGATTCGCGTTCTGAGCCTCGAAGTATGTTGGCGCCGGGGTCGCCCGCAGGGCGATCCCGGAAGTGCGGGTGATCTTTTCTTTCAAGCGAGTTCGCCATGCCTGAACAAAATCTCTTTCCAGGAAAATACGGTTACTTCTCTCCGGACGGACGGGAGTACGTCATAACCGATCCGCGCACGCCGCGGCCATGGATCAACGTCATCAGCAATGGTGACTACGGCCTCACGTTTTCACAGGGTGGCAGCGGGTACAGCTGGCGGACCGACGCACAGCTCAACCGGCTGACCAGGTGGGAACAGGACCTGTTGCGGGACGACTGGGGGAAATACATTTATCTCACAGACGAGGCCGGCCATTGCTGGTCGGCGGGATGGAAGCCCGTCGCGGCCGAGCCCTCTGAGTACCGCTGCCGTCACGGTTTCGGATACTCAATCATCGAATCGCGCAACTTCGGCATCCGGAGCGTGTTCACTATTTTTGTCCCCAATGATGAACCCTGTGAAGTCTGGATACTCGAGCTGAAAAACACGTCGAAGCGGACCCGGCGGTTGCGTCTGACAACCTACCTGGAGTGGTGCCTTGGTGTTGCGCCGGATTGGCATCGCGAATTCCACCGGACGTTCATCGAGACGGAGTTCGACCGGGACGCGCAAGCGATCCTGGCCAGGAAGCGTCTCTGGGAAATTCCCACGGCGCGGGGACACTGGAATGCCAGCTGGAACTACGTCGGTTTTCACGGCTGCAGCCTGCCCCCGAACTCCTTCGACACCGATAAGGAAACCTTTCTCGGGCGCTACGGTTCCATCCAGCGGCCCCGGGGCGTCATGGGCACCTCCCTCGCGGGCCGATCGGGGAAATGGCTCGATCCGATCGCGAGTCTCAGGGCAAACTTCGTACTGCGACCCGGTGAGGAACGGGTGGTCTGCTTCACGCTCGGAGCCGCAGGTTCTCTTGAGCAAGCACGGGACATTGCTCAAAAATATCAATCTCAGGAGTCGGCAAAGGGAGCTCTCGCAGCAGTCGGCCAGCGCTGGGAGACTCTTCTCGGTACCACGTCTGTGACTACGCCGGATCCCGCACTAGACCTCATGGTCAACTATTGGTTGAAATACCAGGCAATCTCAGGGAGGATCTGGGGGAGGACGGCCTACTATCAGACGGGCGGGGCCTACGGGTTCCGCGACCAGCTGCAGGATTCCCAGGTGTTCCTTCCCATCGACCCTGCGCGAACACGGGATCAGATACTCCTGCATGCGAGGCATCAGTTCAAAGATGGCTCCGTGTACCACTGGTGGCATCCCATCACGGAGGTCGGTCTTCACAATGACATGAGCGACAATTTGCTCTGGCTCCCATTCGTCGCTGCCAACTACATCGCGGAGACCGGTGAGGTAGCAGTTCTCCGGGACAGGGAGCCGTTTCTTGATGACAGCGCACCGGCAACTCTGTTCGAGCATTGTCACCGGGCGATCGACCGCGTCTGGGCAAAAAGAAGTCCGCGCGGTTTGCCTCTGATCGGGGCGGGAGACTGGAATGACGGACTGAGTGCGGTGGGCCTCGATATGAAGGGGGAATCGGTGTGGCTGGGACATTTCCTTCACAGGATACTTCTCGATTTCTCGGATATCGCGGTCCGGCTGGGCGAGAGAAACCGTTCTGTGGAATACCGTGGACGGGCAGACCTGATCCGTGAAGCACTCAATCAGGAAGGATGGGACGGCGAGTGGTACTGGCGCGCGACGAAGGACTCCGGTGAGAAACTCGGCAGTAAAGAGAACAAGGAAGGCATGATTTATCTGAATGCCCAGACCTGGGCGGTGATTGCCGACGTGGCGGACGAAACACGCGCCGGGCAAGTGATGGACGCCGTTGAACGATACCTTGAACACAAGGCGGGTCCTCTCCTGCTTGTCCCCGCATACCAGACGCCGGACGCAAACATCGGGTATCTCTCCAGGTATGCGCCGGGTGTGCGGGAAAACGGCGGAGTTTATACGCATGCCGCCACATGGGCAGTGCTCGCAGCAGGCAAAATCGGGCGCGGCGAAATGGCGTACCGCCTCTTCTCCAAAATAAATCCCATTGTACGCGGAAGGAAGCCGGATGAGTACTTCGCCGAGCCGTATGTCACTCCGGGAAATATTGATGGACCGGATTCTCCGCACTATGGTCGTGGCGGATGGACATGGTACACCGGCTCTGCGGCGTGGCTCTTCCGGGTCGCTATGGAAGGCATTCTCGGGATCAGGCCGACCACCGAGGGTTTGCTCATTGATCCGTGCATCATGCCCACCTGGAAGGTTTTCCGTGTGCGCAGGAAGTTTCGCGGAGCCCTCTATGATATCGAGGTAAGGAATCCCTCCAAAATGATCGCCGGGGTGTCTGCTCTTGAGATCGATGGTGTGACTGTGCACATAACTTCCCGGAGCCGGGGCGTCTTACTCCCGGTCTTTCCTCCGGAAACCGATCACCGTGTGGTCGTCACGATGGGGAAACCTTGGCGATGAACAAATTCGCGGATTCGAATTTTCCGGAACAGATGCGCGCGTTCGGTTTTGCCCTCATGGCGGCTCTCGGTGCGACCGGGATCCAGGTATCTCCGTGTCAGGCGCAATCGACGCCGCCGATTGTCGTATTTGACGAGGACGATGCAGCCGGCACGGGGTACTACGACGCATCATTCGGCACACGCCAGGGCAGCAGTCTACTGACGCTCGCAGGCTCGGCGAACGACAAGCTTCCGATTGTCTCCGGACGCGCTTTCTCAGGGACGCAGTGCGGTCTCCTGCAATGGACATCCGGCCCCGGGGCCCTCTGGGGTCTCTACGTGTCCAGTCCGGCCTGGATGGCGCGTGATGCCTCGAAATACGATTCGTTGATCTTGATGTTCAATGGCCCGGCGATCATCGATACGGCAAAGCTTCCCTGGATCAGTCTGGAAAGCACCACAAATCAAAAATCCTCCATCGTAAACCTGGCGACATACCTGCCGCAGGGGCTTGACCCTGACACGGCGACATGGCAGCGGATCAGTATTCCCCTCGATGCCTTCAAGCCATACGGTTCGTTTCTGCTCGAGCAGTTCAAGGACTTCTGGTTCAGCCAACGGGCCGCAGACAATGTACAGCACACGATCTGGTTTGACTACGTTCTCCTCGTCGGGGAACAGAGCACCCTTGCCCCTGTTACCGTGCGGGGGCTGGTCGCCCGGGGCGGCGATCAGAGCGTGCTCCTGCACTGGGAACCGGATTCGGTACAGCTGGCGGATGGCTATCATATTTACCGCGCCACGCAAACCGCGGGTCCATTTACCCGTCTGACGACTGCCGCTGCTCCGCTCTCGGGCTGGGCGGATGTCACGGTGAGCAACGGACAGACCTACTGGTATTATGTTCGTGCGGTTGGGGGCGGAGCAGTGGAGGGTCCCCCCTCGGACACCGTTGCCATCGCGCCCGCGGCGTTCCTCAACGACGGGGCTTTCATGGACTACGTGCAGCGGGCGGCAATCGATTATTTCTGGTATGAGGCAAATCCCTCGAATGGCCTGATCCGTGATCGCAGCCAGCGTGGTTCGCCTGCAAGCATCGCCGCTGTCGGCTTCGGCCTTTCGGCGATCCATGTGGGGGCCGATCACGGATGGATTCCCCGTGCGGCGGCGCGAGATCGCGTGCTCAGGACTCTGCAAACATTCTGGGAAGGTCCGCAGGGGACTGCAGTTTCGGGGACGATGGGCTACCGCGGTTTCTTCTACCATTTTCTCGACATGACCACGGCGACACGCATGGTCAGCTGGGATCCCGAACTTTCGTCGATCGACACCGGGTTGTTGTTGGCGGGAATCTTGGACGCGCGCCAATTCTTTAACGGTACAGACCCCGTCGAGACGCGAATCCGCGAGCTCGCTGATTCAGTCTACGCCAGGGTCGAATGGGACTGGATGCGCAATGGCGGTGTTTCTCTGACCCACGGGTGGAAGCCGGGGTCCGGTTTTCTGCCGTATCGATGGACAGGGTACTGCGAGGCAATGATTTTGTACATACTGGCAATGGGAGCACCTGCGCATGCCATTCCCGGCAGTGCATGGGGCGCATGGACGAGCGGGTACAATTGGTTCGCAAACCAGTACGGCTATTCCTTTCTCGGCTTTCCTCCTCTCTTCGGTCATCAGTATACGCACTGCTGGGTGGATTTCAGAGGTATCGCTGACGCGTATATGACCGCCAGGGGCATCACGTATGCAGAGAACACCCGGCGTGCCACGCTTGCCCAGCAGGCCTACTGCATTGCGAACCCGGGAGGGTTTACCGGGTACGGCGCTCTTGTGTGGGGGCTGACGGCGTGTGACGGTCCGAACGGGACAGGATACCTGGGCTACAGTGCCCGCGGGGCGCCCGGACCCGGCACGACTGACGATGGGACCATTGCGCCCACGGCTGCTGGGGGGTCCATGCCGTTCACCCCGGAGATCTCTCTTCCCACGCTGCGTAATCTGTATCAGCAATACAGGACGAATATTTGGACTCTGTACGGATTTACCGATGCGTTCAACCTCAAGGCGAGCTGGTGGGGCGCCGACGTCATCGGAATCGACCAGGGCCCGATCGCGCTTATGATCGAGAACTTCAGGACCGGATCTCTCTGGTCACGTTATATGACCGCGCCGGAGATACAGCGGGGATTGTCCGCCGCCGGCTTCACAACAGTGGTCTCGGTGCCCGTCGAGGAACAATACATCCCCCTGCAGTGGGCGCTCGAGCAGAACTACCCCAATCCGTTCAATCCGAATACGACCATCCGATACTCAGTTGCGGCACCGCAAATCACCAGTCTTCGCGTGTACGATATGTTAGGTCGCGAGGTCGCGGTGCTCGTGGACGAAAAGAAAGAGCCAGGGAGTTACGCCGTAACGTGGGATGCGGCCGGCCTCTCGAGCGGTGTCTATATCTGTCGGCTTATCGCCGGCGAATTCACCGATGTGAAGCAGATGGTGGTTGTGAAATAGAACGGAATGCCACCAGGCGCAAAGTGTGGTGGTTGCATGTCGGTCCGAAGAAAACGCACTCGCTGACATTGATGATTTTCCCGTGACTGAGTAGACAATTACTGACACCCTTGACCCTCCATTAGCATGGTGCACACACGACGGCTCGCGATAGGTGGGTTCGTATTCTTACTAGTCCTGTCCCTTCATTGCGGCGGGATAGAAACACTCACCGTTGCGAATTCCCCCCGATGGGATCCTTTCCTCGATACGCTGCAGACACGCACGCTGCAGTTCTTCCTGAAGACCGCTGATTCCACGACCGGTCTGACCCCTGACCGATGGCCATCCGCATCACCCTCGAGCGTAGCGGCGGTCGGGTATGCGCTGACCTGTTATCCCATTGCGGTGGAGAGGGGATTGATACCCCGCGCGGAGGCAGCGCGGCACGTCCGGAATGTGCTGGAGTGCCTCTGGACGCTCCCTCAGGGCGATCAATCAGCCGGGACGGCAGGTTACCGCGGTCTCTTCTATCACTTCGTGTCGATGAAGACCGGGCATCGTGTCTGGAATTGTGAACTCTCCACTATCGACACGGGCCTGCTCATGGCCGGCGTACTTTTCTGTCAGAGCTACTTCGATACCGGAGATCCGCCGGAGGGGATGATACGGTCGCTGGCCGACAGTCTCTATCGCCGGGTCGACTGGGTCTGGGCAACTGACGGCTCTACGGGCATCCGGCTTGGCTGGTATCCCGAAAGTGGGTTCGTGAGGGATACGTGGACCGGATACGATGAGTCGATGATCCTATACATTCTTGCTCTTGGTTCACCGACCTACGCAATCCCGGAGGAGTCGTGGAATCACTACACATCGACATATCTCTGGGCGGAGTACCGGGGGTCTGAGTTCATTAGCTTTGGCCCCCTCTTCGGGCACCAGTACTCCCATTGCTGGATTGACTTCCGGGGGATCCAAGACTCGTATGTGCGCTCCAGGGGCATCGACTACTTCGAAAATTCCCGGCGGGCAACTGCTTCACAAAGGTCGTATGCAATTTCGAATCCGGCCGGATTCGCCGGCTATTCGGACAGCATCTGGGGGCTGACGGCGTGCGACGGTCCCCGCGATGCAGTTCTTCAAGTCGAGGGACGGGAGCGAAGGTTCCAGACATATGCAGCCCGGGGGGTCTCGGTGGACTGGGTCAATGATGACGGGACCATAGCCCCTACGGCTGCGGCTGGATCCGTGGCATTCTCGCCGGAAATCTGCATTCCCGCGCTCAAGGCAATGCGGAACCGCCATGCGGACCGTCTCTTCCGGGAGTTCGGGTTTGCGGATGCGTTCAATATGACCTTCGTTACTCCGGAGACCCCGGCGGGGTGGTATGATCAGGATTATATCGGAATAGATCAGGGGCCGATTGCCGTCATGATCGAGAACCTCCGAAATGGCTTCGTTTGGGAGACTATGAAGAAGAATCCATACATCGCGAGCGGATTGAAGCGTGCGGGGTTCACCGGAGCATGGCTCCCGTATTAAGGACTCTGGCATGATATTCCCTTTTCCCTTCCTCCTTGCCATCTTTTTTTCCGCCCTTCCTCAGACAGATTCCGGGTCAGTCGTACTGGATGATTTTTCGACGCTCTCCGGCTGGAAAGCCGTTGTCTCCGACGGGGCGGCACTCAGACTGGAAACCGCCGAGGTGAAGTCCGGAAAATGCTTGGTGATGGAATTCGATCTGACCGGAGGGGCCGGCTATGTGATCGCGGAGAAACCGTTTAGCATCAATCTCCCTTCTAACTATCAATTCACGTTTGATCTCCGGGGAGAAACCCCGGTCAACAACTTCGAGTTTAAAGTCATCGACGAGTATGAAAACGTTCACTGGTTAAAGAAAATAAATGTCACGTATCCGACAGAGTGGACGAAACAGCGGATCAAGAAACGGCATCTCAGCTTTGCGTGGGGACCAGCGCCGGGGAAAAACCTCAGTCATGTGCACGCTCTCCAGTTCGTCGTGTCAGCCGGAACCGGTGGGAAGGGGAGAGTCTGGATCGACAATTTCCGGTTCGAGCCGGTGGAGGAGAGTGCTGTCTCAGTGGCCGTCATCAGGAGCGGCAACGGCCGGATTGACGCCGCCGGAACTGTTCTGACCTCCTGGGCCGCAGGTGCCGCTCCCGATTCCCTGGTTATCGACTTCCATCGCACAAAGGAGGTAGGAGGGGCTGTGATCGACTGGGACAGCGCAGATTACGCACGCTCCTATGACATTCTTACATCGGATGATGGAATTGAATGGAATCTCGTCTATGGGGTCCGGCGCGGGAAGCCGGGGCGTGCGTACATCTCCTGTGGCGAGGCGGAGGGGAGATTCCTGAAGTTGAGCACACGCGGCGACAGCCGCGACAGGGGTGCGTTCATTCACAAATTGGAAATCAAAGACCCTTCCTTCTCTTCATCAGCCAACAGTCTGTACCGGACAATCGCGGGAGAGGCGCTTCCGGGATATTTTCCAAAGTACTTTCTTGACCAGCAATCGTACTGGACCGTGCTCGGAGTAAGCGGGGACACCAAGAGGCACTGATCAACGAGCAAGGTCAGATTGAAGTAGACCGCCTC
>DAINBR010000161.1:0-7646 GCA_036732865.1 Bacteroidota bacterium
GGCATCACTGCCCGCGCCGGGGAAAAGGTCGCTGAGGCGCGCTTTGCGGTGTACGGGAAGAACACAAACCCCGATGCGACGTTCACCCTCCGTCTCTCGTACGGCACGGTGACGGGGTATCCCATGAACGGGACTGTGGCGCCGCCGAAGACGACATTCTTCGGCCTGTTCGACCGGGCATATTCCTTCGACAACAAGGGCGCCTACAAGCTGCCCCAGCGCTACGTTGACAACATGTCCAGGCTCGATCTGTCGACTCCGCTGGACTTCGTGAGCACATGCGACATCATCGGCGGCAACTCCGGTTCACCGGTGATCAACACGAAGGGGGAATATGTAGGACTCATTTTTGACGGGAACATCGAAAGCCTGCCGGGACGTTTTCTGTACTCCGAGACAACAAACCGTGCGGTGGCCGTACACAGTGCGGCAATTGTCGAGGTGCTCCGGAAGCTGTATGATGCGGGGGTGCTGGCAGACGAGCTTGAGGGGAATGTGCTGTAGACGTGGATGGACAGCACACTATGAGACAGGGGCGCCTCGCAAAGGTGCCCCTGTCCGTTTGGTTGATTGTCCAGGCGGATTATTGTACATTGACTGAAAATTTCCGGACCAATGCACTCCTCCGTTCTCTTCGTGCTCGACGGGCGGCTTGTCCGGCTGGAATTCCCGCCGGGAGGGTCTCCACATCCGACGACGACTCTTCTGCAGTATCTGCGGACTCTGCCGGGGCATCACGGCACGAAGGAGGGATGCGCGGAAGGCGACTGCGGTGCGTGTACAGTCGTCCTCGCGGAGCCCGACGGTGCGGACGGACTTCGCTACCGTGCGGTCGATTCCTGCCTGGTGTTTCTCCCCATGCTTCACGGCAAGCAAGTTATCACTGTTGAGAATCTTCGCGACGCGACCGGTGCATTGCACCTGGTCCAGAAGGCGATTGTGGACCACTTTGGCAGTCAGTGCGGGTTCTGCACTCCCGGGGTGGTGATGTCGCTGTTCGCGCTGTACAAGTCCGCCGGCTCACCGTCCCGCGACGAAGTGGTTGACGCTGTTGCCGGAAATCTTTGCAGATGTACGGGTTACCGTCCGATTGTAGACGCAGGGCTTGAGGCATGCTGCGGGGGCAAGGGGGATCACTTCGATGCAGAGACCCCCTCGACACTGGAACTCCTTTCCTCGATTCCGCGGGACACGCTGCGCCTCGATACCGGATCGCAACGCTACGTACGGCCTGCCTCGCTGGCCGAAGCTCTGGAATCCCGCCGGAACGATCCAGATGCCCTGGTGATCTGCGGCGCAACCGACATTGCGCTCCGGGTCACCAAGAAGCACGAGGAGATCGCCTCAATTCTTGATCTCGCGGACGTTGTAGAACTCGGCGCTATCGAAATACGCAGGGATGGCGTGTTCTTCGGCGCAGCAGTGACGATGCAGGACATACTGGAATCGTCCTCCGGGCGGTTCCCGCCTCTTGCGGACATGCTGCGGGTCTTCGGATCACTGCAGATCCGGAACATGGCGACCATCGGTGGGAATATCGGAACCGCCTCTCCTATCGGTGACACACTGCCGGTGCTCATGGCACTCCGTGCGGAGATTGAGCTGACCGGTGCAGGCGGCGCGCGTAGGGTGCCCGTGGAACAGATGCTCGCCGGGTACCGCAAGACTGTCTGCCGCTCTGACGAGCTCATCACGCGCGTTTTCATTCCCGCATTGCCATCGGGCGCAGCAGTAAAATCGTACAAGATATCCCGGCGACGGGACATGGACATCTCCACTGTCAGTGCCGGGTTCCGGCTTGAAAAAGACACGCGCGGGGACGTCGGAGAGATCCTTCTAGCGTTTGGTGGGATGGCGGAAGTGACCCGCCGGGCGGGGCGTACGGAAGAATTCCTCAGAGGAAAGCCCTGGACCCGCGCTGCCATGGAACAGGCCGGTGAGATTGCCGCGAACGAGTTTTCTCCGCTGAGCGATGTGCGCGGCGGAGCAACGTTCAGGACAACCATCGCACGGAACCTGTTGCTGAAATTCTGGGAGGACGTGCAACTGTAGTATGGACACGTTGATCCATCATGACAGTGCTGTATCTCATGTCACCGGCGAAGCGGTGTTCGTCGATGACATGATCGTGTCGGAGCGTCTTCTCGTCGGACGCGTCGTGACCAGCCCGCATGCGCATGCCCGGATCAGGCGCTTCAATCTGGATGCCGCCCGCGCGGTGCCGGGAGTCCATGCGGTTCTCAGCGCAGAAGACATCCCCGGCCATAACCAGATGGGGCCCGTGGTGAAAGACGAGCCGTGCCTTTCCGCCGGTCTGGTGGAATTCGCGGGGCAGGCAGTTTTCCTGATTGCTGCAGAGACCGAGGCGCTGTGTCGTACGGCAGAAGCGCTTATTGAAGTTGATTACGAATTGCTTTCCGCGGTGGTGACCCTTCCCGCCGCGATGTCTCAGGGAATGCTGCGGGGGGCGCCGAGAAGAATCGATCGGGGGGACGTTGTCGGCGGTCTGGCGGGGTCCCCGCACCGTGTCTCGGGCGAGCTGAACAGCGGGGCACAGGAGCACTGGTACCTGGAAACACAGGTGGCGCTCTGTATTCCAGGCGAGGGACACGAGATTTCCGTTTACAGCTCGACCCAGCACCCTTCGGAAACCCAGGCGATTGTCGCTGACGTGCTCGGGCTCGGCAAGAACGACGTGGTTGTGGAAGTCCGGCGCCTGGGGGGCGGTTTTGGAGGAAAAGAAACCCAGGCCAATCATACTGCATGCTGGTGCGCCCTGCTCTCCGGCGCAACGGGCAGGCCGGTGAAAATCCGCCTGTTCCGTGACGATGACATGATCATGACCGGCAAACGCCACAGATATTTCACGCGCTATGAGGCCGGGTATGATGACCAGGGCCGGTTGCTCGCTGTGAAACTCGAAATGCATGCAGACGGGGGAATGGCCACGGACCTCTCCTTCGCCATACTTGAACGCGCGATGCTGCACGTCGACAATGCATATTTCATCCCCAACTTGTCGGTTGTCGGGACCGTCTGGAAAACGCATCTTCCGCCCAATACGGCGTTCCGGGGTTTTGGCGGTCCTCAGGGCATGGCGGTCATCGAGACAATCATCGACCGCATTGCACGGGCACTCCATTTTGACGCCGCCGCGGTCCGGGAAAGAAACTTCTACGGAGACGATGGACGGAATACAACCCATTACGGACAGGTGGTCGAGAACAACCACCTGCCGGGGATGTACCAGAGGTTGATGTCGTCGGCGGAGTACGAGTCCCGGCGCAGAGCGGTCAACCTGTTCAACGGCGCTCACGAACATGTGAAGAGAGGACTTGCCCTGACCCCCGTGAAGTTTGGGATCTCGTTCACGACGACATTCCTGAATCAAGCGGGAGCGCTGGTTCTGATTTACACAGACGGGACCGTGCTCGTGCATCACGGCGGAGTCGAGATGGGCCAGGGGTTGAACACCAAGATCAGGGGCATTGCTGCGAGGGAGCTCGGCATTCCGTTCGAATGCGTCAAAGTCAGTGCCACCTCCACCGGGGAAATCCCGAACACTTCGCCCACGGCCGCATCGTCGGGGGCGGATCTTAACGGTATGGCCGTCAAGAATGCGATTGACATACTCAAGGGGCGCATCGCTCCGGCAATGGCGAAGGCATTTACGGAACTCCATGGCGGCAGCGCAACGTTGGCAGAGGATATAACGTTCGAGGATTCCACCGTCGCTGACCGAAGACATCCCGAACGGACAATGCCCTTTGCGAAAGCAATGCAGACGATGGTCCTCCAGCAGGTGAGTCTGGTGGCCACCGGGTACCACCGGACGCCGGGGATCGGCTGGGACAGAAAAGCCGGAAGAGGGAGGCCGTTCCTCTATTATGCATTCGGCATTGCAGTGACGGAGGCGGAGGTCGACCTCCTGACAGGCGCGCACGGCATCATGCGAACAGACATACTTCACGATGTCGGAGATTCATTGAATCCCGGCATCGACCGTGGACAGATCGAGGGAGGATTCATCCAGGGGCTGGGCTGGTGCACGACGGAGGAGGTCCTCTGGGACGAACGGGGCCGGTTGCTGACGCACTCGCCGGACACGTACAAGATCCCGACGGCCGGAGATGTTCCACGCGATTTCCGTGTTACGATTCTTGACGGTGCACCCAATCCGCGTGCTGTCCGAAACAGCAAGGCTGTCGGGGAGCCGCCGTTCATGCTTGCGTTATCCGCCTGGCTGGCCATCAAAGACGCGGTGTCCGCCGTTGCGACCCACGAGCTGGAACCGCGCTTTTCTCTCCCGGCCACGCGCGAAGTCATCATAGCTGCAGTGGAGGAGTTGCGTCATCGTAGATGCAGTGAAAGTGTTGCGTCGTTGTAGAGACGGTGGAGAAATTGCGTCGTCGGGATACGGTGATGGAGTTGCGTTGTCGCGTGGGGCACGGGGAAACACCGGTGCTTGACGCTTCCGTGCGCATGTGGTTCATGTGAGGCTACCCAAGGGAATGATGAACATATCAGAACAGATCCGTCAGGCCGGTGTGGTTGGAGCCGGGGGCGCTGGTTTTCCGGCGCACGTCAAAGCCGCGGCCACAGTGGACACGGTCATTGCCAACGGCGCTGAGTGTGAGCCGTTGCTGCACAAAGATTTTGAAATCATGGTCCGCCACGCGCCCGAAGTTGTCGAAGGGGTCCGGCTGTTGATGCGCTCCACGGGAGCCCGCCAGGGGATCATCGGCATCAAAGAGAAGAGTGTCGAGGCGATCGACACGGTGACAACCGCTCTGCGAGGCACTGACATCGTCGTGCACCTTCTCGGTGGTTTCCATCCGACGGGCGACGAGTACATCCTCGTCTACGAAGCCACGAAGCGTTTGATCCCGCCCCAGGGGATTCCATTAAATGTCGGCGTGGTTGTCAGCAACGTTGAATCGCTCATGAATATTGCCTGGGCAGCGCAAGGCCAAGCGGTGACCCGCAAGTGGATCACCGTATCGGGCGCCGTTCGCAAATCGGTGACGTTTGCAGCACCGGTAGGCATGAGCTTCGCGGACGCCATTGCGCTGGCGGGGGGAGCCACCACGGATGCATTCGGGGTTTTCGTCGGCGGTGTGATGATGGGATCGCTTGAGTTCAACATGGAGCAGATCATCACGAAAACCACCGGGGGACTGATTGTGCTTCCTGCGGACCATACGCTTATCGTCCGCAAATCGCAGCCGGAGCGGGCAATGCACCGGATAGGAAAGTCTGCCTGCGACCAATGTACATTTTGCACTGAGCTCTGCCCGCGCTACGTCCTGGGTTACGACGTCCAGCCGCACAAGGTCATGCGGAGCCTCGGTTTCACACAGACCGGCGAGGCGTACTGGAATCAATATGCGGCCCTTTGTTGTGCGTGCGGATTGTGCACATTGTATGCCTGCCCGGAGGCGCTTTTTCCTAAGGAGGCTTGTGACCGGAGCAAGACGGAGATGAAAGCGCAGGGGGCAAAATGGACTGGGAAGACCGACGTGAAGCCCCATCCGATGTATGAAGGACGCCGAACACCGGTGAAACAGCTGATCAAGAGATTAGGGCTCCTGGCATACGACCGGCATGCGGAGTTCATCGCGGATGTCCCGCTGCCGGGTCGTGTCGTCCTCCCGCTTTCCCAGCATGTGGGGGCGCCTGCGGTCCCCCTCGTGAAGGCGGGGCAACACGTCAGCGAGGGTGAGTGCGTTGCGGAGATTCGTGAAGGCGCGCTCGGAGCGCGTATCCATGCAAGCGTCGACGGGATTGTCCGTGCGGTCGGCGAGACGATAGAAATCGAACGAGGATGATGTATGCAAAAGAATGCCATTGGATTGATCGAGCTTACCAGCATCGCGGCCGGGTACCTTGTCGCCGATGCGATGTTGAAAGCGGCCGAAGTGGAGCTGATCCTGTCCCGCACCATCTGCTCGGGCAAATATATGGTCCTTGTCGGCGGTGACGTGGCAGGGGTCACGTCAAGTGTGGAGGCGGGTCAGATCATCGGGGAAGGGTCCGTCATTGACACGTTCGTGATTCCCAACGTTCACCCTTCCATTTTTCCGGCTATCAGCGGCACGGGAAAGGTGGATGTTCTGGAAGCGATGGGCATCATCGAGTCGTTTTCCGTCGCTGCCATGATTGAGGCGGCGGATGCCGCGGCCAAAGCTGCAAAGGTACAGTTGATCGAATTGCGTCTCGCCATGGCACTGGGTGGAAAAGCCTTTGTGACGCTGACCGGGGATGTCGCGGCGGCGCAGGCGGCAGTCGATGCGGGATCTGCCGTCGTTGCAGCCAAAGGTCTCCTGGTGAACAAGGTTGTGATTCCGAATCCCCGCCGCGAACTCATCGCTGATCTGATCTAAGGTGAACATCTCGATGCGTCAGGCGAAGAGAGCGGCACACTGCAGTATCATTGCATTCCCGGTCTTCGTCTTCCTCTATTCCTCGTGCGGGACAACGGGGGATGTCGACCGCGCCTCGGCCGTGATTTCGCGGGAGAGGGTGCGATCGGCGATTAGGTATCTTGCATCGGATGCATTGAAGGGGAGGGGCACTCCGAGCGCAGGTCTGGATTCTGCAGCACAGTACATTGCCCGGTCGTTTGCAGCGGCGGGCCTTCAGCCGGTGCAGGGTGGCTACCTGCAGCCCTTCACGGTCAACGTCGTCTCACTCGGCGATACGAACGCGCTCCTCCTCGAGACCCCCGCGGGCCGGGATTCGATGAAATTGAAGGACGATTTCGTCCCGTTTGGAAATACCGCGCATCGCGAAGTGGAAGCAAACGTCGTGTTTGCGGGATACGGCATCAGCGCCCCCGAATACGGCTACGACGACTACGCTGGAATCGACGTCCGGAACAAGATTGTCTTCGTGATGCGCCATGAACCAGGAGAGGAAGACAGCGCGTCTGTCTTCGCCGGAAGAAAGGAGACGGAATACTCTTCCGTTGCGACGAAGGTCCGGCAGGCACGGGAGCATGGCGCGGTGGGCGTGCTCGTGGCAACAGATCCGCTCAATCACAGAATGCTAACGCCGCGTGGTTTTCCCTGGCCGGCGTTATCCAAAATCATTCCCAAAGACGCCCTGCCGCTGACGCTTTCGGTGGAGGAATCAGAAAAACTTCCGGTCGTGCACGTCGGTGAACGACTCATCAGCCGGTTGTTGGGAGGCGTCGACTCCCTCCGTGCGTTGCAGCGTGCTATCGATAGTAGTTTCTCTCCCCGTTCGTTCTCCCTTGGCCCCGCGCGGGTCCGCCTGAAGACGTCGACGGCCATTAGACGAATGCCGGCACAAAACGTCGTCGGAATCATACAGGGATCAGATCCGGTGTTGCGCGACGAAGTCATCGTGATCGGGGCGCACTATGACCACATCGGGATCAAAAGGAATGCGGAACCGGGGACGGACTCCGTCTTCAACGGAGCCGACGACAATGCTTCGGGAACAGTCGCGTTGATGGAGGTGGGAGCGGCTCTGGGTGCCATGCGCGAAAAGCCCGCGCGAACCGTGATTCTTATCGCCTTCGCTGGCGAGGAAAAGGGGCTCCTCGGATCAGAGAACTATGTAAGGAGCCCCCTGTTTCCGCTAGAGAACACCGTGGCAATGCTGAACATGGACATGGTCGG
>DAINBR010000162.1:0-7640 GCA_036732865.1 Bacteroidota bacterium
GTCACGACGATGGCACGCAATGGGACGGATTTCGGGATCCGTGTGAGCGGCCTGAAGGCATTCATGGAGGAGACATTCAGAATCACGCCGCGCCGATGCTCGGCCATGGCACGTCCGAACACCTGCGATGGCAGAATCGCCCCGACAATGTTCAGATCGAAGACAAACCGCAATGCCTCTGGCGGCAGCGCAAAGAATGACTGTGTGGCACCGGTGGTTGCCTTCGGGTTGTTCCCGCCGGCCCCGTTGATGAGGGTGTCCACATGGCCGAACGCATCGGTGATCTGCTTTCTGGCTTCTTCCAGCCGTTCGGGAATCAAGACGTCAGCCTGCACGGCGACTGCTGAGCCGCCGGACTTCATGATGCGGTCGACGACTTTTTGCGCGAGGGCCAGATCACGGTCGAGGACCGCCATCCGGGCGCCGCATGCCGCAATCGCAACTGCCATCTCGCTGCAGAGCACCCCGCCACCGCCGGTAATGACCATCGTGCGGTCGGAAAAGTCATAGAACTTGCTCACCATTTCCGATATCATGTGAGAGCCTCCTTGGGGGATTGAAGGTCAAACCCGAAATACGACTTTGCATTGTAGTAACTGATATCCGACACCATCGGCCCGACCAGATCGATCTCATTGGGCAAGAGTCCGCGCTGCATCTCACTACCGAGAATATTGCAGAGCACCCGGCGGAAATAGTCGTGCCGCGGAAACGACAGGAAGCTGCGGGAATCGGTGAGCATCCCGACAAACCGGCTGAGCAGCCCGAGATTGGAGAGCGCATTGAGCTGTCGTTCAATGCCGTCCTTTTGATCCAGGAACCACCATCCGCTCCCGTACTGCATCTTACCGGGAACGCTGCCATCCTGGAAATTCCCGATCATCGTCGCCATCAGCTCATTGTCCCGCGGATTGAGGTTGTACAGGATAGTCTTCGGCAGCGCACGGGCATCATCGAGTTTGCCGAGCATGCGGGCGAGCGGACGCGCCATTTCAAAGTCACCGATGGTGTCAAACCCCGTATCCGGGCCGAGCGTACGGAACATGCGGGGATTGGTGTTACGCAATGCACCGAGATGATACTGCTGTGTCCAACCCCGCTCGTTATCCATAAGGCCGAATTCGAACAGCAGCGCCGATCCGAATTTCTGTGTGTCGGCGGCATTCACCTGCTGGCCGTCCATCGCACGGCGGAAGATGCCGGCAATTTCGGCTGCCGCGGTGTCCTCGGCCACGATGCTCTCAAGGCCGTGGTCGGACACGCGGCATCCAAGATCATGAAACACCCCGTGTCGCTTGCGCAACGCATCCAGGAAATCCATGTACGACACAATCGTCATATCGGCTGCAGCGGCCAGGCGTTCCACCCACCCCCTGAAGAACACCGGATCATCCACCCGATGGGCCTTGTCGGGGCGAAAAGCCGGGACCATCTTCGCTTTAAATGTGGGGTCCGCAGCCACCGCGCGATGGTGCTCAAGAGAATCCGTGGGATCGTCCGTTGTGCAGATGACTTCCACCTTGAACTGCCGCAGAAGCCCACGCGCCGAGAAGTCCGGTCGCTGCAGGAGTTCATTGCATCGATCCCAGACAGAGCGCGCCGTTTCTTTGCTTAACAGGATGTCGTCGATTCCGAACGGTCGCCTCAATTCCATATGAGTCCAGTGATACAGGGGATTTCGAAGGGTTTTCGGCACCGTCGCCGCCCACGCCTCGAATTTCTCCCAATCGGTTGCATCACCGGTGCAGAATCGCTCGTCGACTCCATTGGACCTCATCGCTCGCCACTTGTAGTGGTCGCCCTCGAGCCAGACGCGCGTCAGCGTTTCGAATGTGCGGTTGCGCGCCACGTCGGCGGGCGGTAGGTGCGAATGATAGTCGATGATCGGAAGGTCACGGGCATAGCGCTCGTACAACTCGGCCGCGATGTCGTTATCCAGCAGAAAACGCTCGTGTATGAAAGGACTTGTTTTCATTGGTGCGCTATCCCTTTTTCATGTCGAAAAGTTCAAACCGCGGAGCGAGCACGTGGTGGATGGCAAATGTCACCAGATAGGCAAATGCACAGATCGTGAACAGCACTGTATAGCCGGCTGTAATGTCTCCGGAGGCTTTGAACACATCGAGGAGCCTTCCCGTCAAGAACGGGAAGAACATCCCGAGAAACGCTCCGGCCATGCCGCCGATACCGGTAACCGAAGCCACCGCGTGCTTGGGAAACATATCGGACACGGTGGTGAACAAGTTTGCTGACCAGGCCTGGTGTGCGGCACCGGCGAGTCCGATGAGCAGCACCGCGGTCCAGTCACCTACGGTCGTAACGGCATAAATGGGCATCACCAGCAAAGCGAAGAAAAACATACCCGTTTTGCGCGCACGTGTCACGGTCCAGCCCCGTTTTGTCATATACCCGGTTACCCATCCTCCGGCGATACTCAGGACCGTCACGATGGCATAAATCGTGACGAGATGGATCCAGCTTTCTTTGATATTCAACCCGCGTGTCTGCTTGAAGTAATCAGGAAGCCAGATAAGGAAGAACCACCAAATCGGATCGGTGAGGCCTTTAGCGATAAGGAATGCCCAGGTCTGTCGGTACCGGAGGAGACTGCCCCAGGAAGTCTTCTCTCCCACAACTGAATCGTCCACATCGCTGTGAATGTGTGCATACTCCTTCTGCTGGAGATGCTTGATTTTTTCCGGGACATTGTAGAACGGAATCCACAAGAACAACCAGAGGAATCCGGCGATGCCCGCGGCGATAAAAGCGGCCTGCCAACCCCAGGTGAATGCAATCCACGGGACGACTGCCGGAGCGATGATTGCGCCGACGTTGGTCCCGGCGTTGAAGATGCTTGTGGCAAACGCCCGTTCTTTCTTGGGGAACCAGAGCGCTACCGCCTTGATGGCCGAAGGGAAGTTGCCCCCCTCACCCAGTCCGAGGGCAATCCGGGCACCCATGAAACCACTGACACTGCTCACAAAGGCGTGGGCGATCGCAGCAACGCTCCAGGCAGCGATGGACACGCCATACCCGATTTTTGTACCAAAGCGGTCAATAAACCAGCCGAAGGCCAGGAGGCCGATCCCATAAGCACCTTGAAACGCAGAATTCACGATCCCGAACTGTTCGTTGGTCCATTGCAGTTCTTCATCGAGAATGGGTTTGAGCAACGAGAGAATCTGACGATCAATGTAGTTGACAGTCGTGGCAAAAAAGAGCAATGCACAAACGACCCATCGGTAATTCCCGGCGAACAGCCGTCCGACACTGCTGGTTGCGGTTGTGTTCATAGATGTTCCTGTAGCTGGATGTTATGGGGTTTCCGAGATTCCCGGGAAGGGCCTCCCGGGCAACGCTGAACGATTCTTGCTAGGCCGGCGCGTGAACAACAGGTGCGGCGGCATGGGTAACGCGATTGATCCTGTCGATCGCTTCGTTTGCCTGAAGGGCTGCCCGGGATATGTGATCGCGCATCAGAGCGCACGCGCGCTCCTGGTCCTGCCGATCGATCGCGTCAACGATTTCACGGTGATAGTCCAGCGCTGAGCTCTTGCAGTTGGCGATGTTGCCGTAGACCATTGTACGGATTTTTGGCATCAACGCGAAGATGGGTTCAAGGACAACCGGCGCGATGGGATTCTTGCTGGCAGCGGTGACGGTCGAGTGGAATTCCTGATCGAGGGTGCTTTCTATGTCGCGGTCTCCCGGATCACACTGTTCCATTTTCTCGAGGTTTTTCCGGAGGACCGCGATGTCTTCGGTAGTCCGGTGCTGGGCCGCCCACCGGCACACCTCCGGTTCTATCGCACGCCGTACATTGAACACGTGGAGAATGTAGTCTTTGTCGAACTTCAACTCGAGGAATAATCCCATCGTGGAGACTGCGGGCGAAGAAGACAAGTCGCTGACAAACATGCCCCTTCGCTTCCTGATGGTAATCAGCCCGCGGGCACTCAGCATGCGCAAGGCTTCGCGCACTGCGGTCCGGCTCACGGAAAACATCTCACAGAGCTCTTGTTCGGTGGGGAGCTTCTGCCCCGGAACAAGTTTTCGATCCCTGATAGACTGTTCGACGTTTTCGACAATGACCTGGCTGAGCGTTGAAGGCCGCTGGATTTTGGAAAATGGTGTGTCCATCAGATCCCGGAAGGGTAGGTATATCGTATTACGTATGATGTATGGACAATATGTCGAAATTGTCGAAAAGTCAAGCGTATTCACAAGCCTCAGCACATAGGGGTCTGACGCCATCTTCGCCCTTGCTTTCATCGATCCCGGGCTGTATTTTGTGACTCCCAATGATTCATTGATTCTCTGGAGATCTCCCACCATGCAAGCTCTCAGTCTCGGTGTCATAGACTGGCTCGTCATTGCTTCCTACTTCGGTATTGTGCTGGGCCTCGGCTTCTACCTCAAGCGCTACACCAGGAGCGAGGAGGACTACTTTCTTGCGGGCAGGAAGAACAGCTCATGGGTAGCCGGACTTGCATTCCTCTCTGCCAACCTCGGAGCGCTGGAATTGCTCGGAATGACCGGCAACACATTCAAGTACGGCATGTACGTCGCACATTTCTACTGGATCGGCGCGATTCCCGCTATGCTGTTCCTCGGGATCTACATGATGCCCTTTTACTACAGTAGCCGCATCAAGTCCATCCCGGGGTATCTCAAGCTCCGTTTCGACGAGAAAACCCGGGTGCTGAACGGGATCGCCTTTGGCGTCATGACCCTCCTTGTCTCCGGGATCAACCTGTACGCCATGGCGCTCGTGCTTCGCACGTTCGTGGGGTGGGACTGGAACGTAAGCATGTGGATCTCGGCGATCACGGTTGCCGTGTATGTGGGGATGAGCGGTTTGATGTCCGCCATATTCACCGAGATCATACAGTTTTTCCTGATCTGGTTCGGTTTGTTCCTGGTGTCCATCCTCGGGATCGTCGAGATAGGCAGTATTCAGGAAATTCTCAATCGGATCCCGGAGTCGTTTTCAACGCTCTGGTCCACGTCCGGCGACGCATCGCAGAACGGCATGATGATTACCTGGGCAGGTATCGTCCTCGGCCTCGGGTTCGTTCTCTCGTTCGGATACTGGACCACCGATTTCCTGGTGGTGCAACGGGCATTTTCTGCGAAAGACCTTCGCTCTGCACGAATGACTCCGGTGCTCGCCTCGTTTTTCAAGATGGCCCTCCCCTTCATCGTGATATTGGCGGGACTGATCGCGCTCGTGCTCTCCCGTGACCCCGGCAGCGGGTTCGCATTGCTCGAGGAGGGAGGACAGGTGAACTACGACTCCGCGTTGCCGCTTCTCATCGCCCGCTATTATCCCAGCGGCCTGATCGGCCTCGGGGTCACAGCGTTGCTGGCCGGATTCATGGCAGGACAGGCGGGGAATATCAGCGCATTCAACACGGTCTGGACCTACGACATCTACAAGTCGGTGATCAACAGGAATGCGTCGGATGCACATTTGCTCTGGATGGGTCGTGTCGCCACAGTTGCAGGAGTGCTACTCAGCATCGTGACCGCATACTGGGCGAAGACCTTCCCCAGCATCATGGACTACATGCAAGCGATCTTTTCGTGGGTGAATGCCCCGTTGTTCGCCACCATGCTGCTTGGCATGTTTGTCCGCTGGATCACACCCAGCGCTGCCTTCTGGGGCCTGCTTGCCGGCATGGGATCATCCTTCTTCCTGTTCCTCGCGGTAAAATTTCAGTGGATCGATTACTCGGTGCTCACATTGTCCACGTCTGCAAGCGACATGGCCGCGAATTTCTGGCGCGCCTGGTGGGCATGGCTCATCTGTTTTGTCTCGACCATCGTGATAAGCTTCTTCACTCAGAAGAAACCGGAAGCTGAACTCGTCGGGCTGGTTAAAGGATTGACACCTGCGGCGGGCGAAACCCATGTCCCGCGAATGCGCAGACCGGAAACCTGGGCGGTCATCTCCGTGATTGTGCTCGTCGCGCTCAACATGTACTTCTGGTAAGGAGAACACGCCATGAAATCGATCTGGTTCTTTGTCGGACTGACGCTGGCGATCATGGGCGTGCTCGTGGTTGTGGCGGGATTGCTCGACTATATCACGCCCCCGGACCGTCAGACGGCACTGGAATCCACCCATCCTGCGCTCTGGTGGGGAGCACTGATGGTGATCGCAGGGACCATCTTCCTGTCGCGGGAGAAGAAAAAACCGTAGCGCGGAGGTATCTTTCCGCGCCGAGCCTCCCCCGAGAATGCACAACCCCGTCCCTGCGCCAGCGCAGGACGGGGTTGTGTCGTTTCAGCCTCGTGAAGGGTGCAGGTGGATGGCGGCTATTCGGTCCCCTTCTGTCCGACGTAACTCACGATATCTTCCCCGCCGTCCACCCCGATCACATTGCCGGAAATCCACGATGCGCCGTCTTCGCACAAGAGCACGAGTGTGCGGGCCAGATCTTCCGGAGTGGTCAGGCGCCCGCCCGGGTTTTTCCATCGGGCAATTTGCAGCATCCCGCTCGCGCCGGGGATCTTTCGCAGCGCCGGCGTGTCCGTCACACCGGCCATCAGCGCATTCGCGGTGATTCCCAGAGGGCCCAGTTCCATCGCCAATTGCCGGATGTGGGATTCCATGGCTGCTTTGGCACCGGACACCGCACCGTATGCGGGCAGCACGCTGTGCCCGCCGGAACTGGTCATTCCGAATATCCGTCCCCCGCGCTTCATCAGCCCCCGCGTCACCAATCCTTGCACCCAGTAGACGAGGCTGTTGGCCATGACGTCTATGGTCATCTCCATTTGTGCCTGTGTCAACCCCTCGTCCGGCTTCTTCGCAATGAACGGTTTGAGGGTTCCGAACGCGAGGGAGTGCAGCAACACCTTGATAGTCTGTGGCGAGTGGGTTCCGAACCGTTCCTGTATCTCGTCGAGCGTCTCATTTCGTTTGATGGCATCCGCGGCGTTCATATTGAAGAAAATCGCTTCTCTCCCGAAGTGTCTGATCTCTTTCATGACCCCCTGCACCAGCGGCATGGTCGTCTGCCGGTCCAGGTGGACTCCAAAAACGTTCATGCCGTGACGGGCGAGTTCGATCGCACTCGCTCCCCCGAACCCGCTGGAAGCGCCCAGGATGAGAGCCCATTCATTCGCTTTGAAACGGGTTTCGTGTTTCATCGGGGTTCCTCTGTCTTTCCGCTACTCGACAGTTACGCTTTTCGCCAGGTTTCTTGGTTGGTCAACATTGGTCCCCCGTTCCACGGCCATGTAGTATGCAAGCAGCTGCAGGGGAATGATATTCAGAATCGGGCCGAAGAATCCATATGTCCGCGGGACGCGGATCACGAATTCCGCGAGTCCCTCGATCTCCGTGTCATCGTCATTCGCCACTGCGATGATGCGCCCTTTCCGCGCCCGGACCTCTTGTATATTGCTGATCACCTTGTCGTAGATACCGTCCCGGGGGACGATGAACACGACGGGCATATTCTTGTCGATCAGGGCGATTGGTCCGTGCTTCATTTCCGCGGCAGGATACCCTTCGGCATGGATGTACGAGATCTCTTTCAGTTTCAACGCCCCCTCCAGTGCCACCGGAAAATTCGCGCCGCGCCCGAGGTACAGCAGGCCGAGCGTGACGTGGCCGAGGGCGAGGGCGA
>DAINBR010000163.1:0-867 GCA_036732865.1 Bacteroidota bacterium
CAGGTCCAGTTTCCACAACCTGCCCGACTGCCTGGTGACCCGGCACAACGGGGAAGGAAGGAGGGGGCGTCCTCCCTTCGATTTCATCCAGCTCAGTGTGACACACCGCACACACGGAGACCTTCACGAGGATTTCATCTCTTCGCGGTTTCGGAATGGGGATGTCAACCAATTTCAGCGGGGATTTCACGCGGTCAAAGAAAGAGAGTCTCTCCAGTATCATCGCCTGCATAGCACATCCTCGGTGTCAGCGTAGAGTGTAGCGATCTCTGAATCGAATGTCAACATGCACCGGGGCAACACCTCCTGACAATACCTCCTGGACCGGATTGCACCTGACTCATTGCCTCCAAGAGCCAAGGAATTCTTTCCTTCCGTTGGGTGTTACAGTAGGCACAGACATGACAACCCGGAACGGAGCTCGTGATGAAGGTGAGTATTGTCGGTGCGGGAATGGTGGGCAGCGCGGCCGCTTTTGCCATGGTGCTTCGGCGGCTGGCAAATGAGATCGTTTTGGTGGACGTCAACGAGGCGCTTGCCCTTTCGCAGGCGGAAGACATCCTGCATGCCACCCCGGTGACGAGCCCGGTCAAAGTCTCATCCGGAGACTACACGGCAATCGCCGACAGTGCCGTCATCGTCCTTGCGTGCGGCGTGAGCCAGCGCCCGGGGGAGTCCCGGCTTCAACTGCTCCAACGGAACGAAGCCATCTTTGCAGAAGTGGTCGTCCAAGTGGTGGCCCATGCTCCGAATGCCATCATCATCATTGCATCCAACCCGGTCGACATCATGACGCAGTTTGTCAGCGAGCTGGGATCCTTTCCCCCTCAGCGGGTCATCGGATCCGGTACAATTCTCGATACCGCA
>DAINBR010000163.1:877-7616 GCA_036732865.1 Bacteroidota bacterium
CGATTCAGGGTTTTGTTGGGTGAGGCGTTTGGTGTTTCGCCACAATCCGTCCATGCGTACGTTCTGGGAGAGCATGGCGACTCAGAGGTTCTTGTATGGTCTGAAGCCAGGATCGGCGGGATGCCGCTCGCGGAGTTTGCCGGTCGACATGGCAAAGAGCTGACTGCAGAGCTAAAAGCATCGATCGACGAGCGCGTCCGCAGGGCGGCGTACCGGATTATCCAGGGGAAAGGGTCGACGTACTACGGGATCGGCGCGGGGTTAGCGCGCATCATTCAGGCGGTCCGGAACGACGAGCAAACGGTCTTCACACTGTCTAACAGCGACGTCCCCGGATTCGCACATGTGAGTGTTTCTCTTCCGCGCATCATCGGGGCGGAGGGGATACGGGCAACCCTTGCGCCCGCAATGAACGACGAGGAGAAGGGGGCATTTGCCCGCAGTGTCGAAGTGCTACAACGCGCGCGGTCAATACCTCAGGGCGTGTGAAATGAATCCTGGGCCTCTGCCAGCTTCTTCAGCAGACCAACATAATCCTGCTCTTCCGATACACTGTCGTCGTGCTTTGTGAGCATCTGGTCCCAGCGTTCCATCACCTCAGACTCCATCTCCTTGATGGCAAGATCCATGGCCGCAAGGTCAGCTGGCGACCCCTTTTTCTTGGAGAGTTCGGCCCGATCATTCCGTTTTGTCGCCAATTGTCCTTCAAGAGAGTACAACTCTTCCTGCGCTTCACTGTACTCGACAGTTGCCGCAGCGGACTCCACCTCTCCTTCACGCGCGTTCTTGCGGAGCTCCAGCAGGTCCAGCAATTTTTCAAGCAGGACAGTCTTCTGCTTCAACGTTGCGATTTCGTTCGCCTTTGAGTCGGCATCCAGAGTATCCACATGACTTTCGAGCGCCGCGAGATCCGTTTGCCGCGCCTTGATCACGTTATCGAGAGTGTGCACCCCCTCCTGCGCCTGTGCGAGACGTTGTTTTGCCTGATTCCGCAGCGCACCTGCGCGCTCGCCGTCCACCTTGATATCCTGAAGGGAACGGAGGGGCACAACGGCAATGAAAGTGTCGGCAATCGCAGGAGCGGACTGGGTGGGTTGCGCAATCGCATCTGCGCCTCCTGCGATACACAATACAAAGGCCAACCCGAACGCATGGGCAACACGGGGAACGATGGCATTCATGGTGGGACTCCTGAGAGTGGTGAGAGTAGTGGTCGAATGCTCGTGTGCGTGAAATATAACTCGTCCTCGGGAAATATGACATCTTTTTGTTTTGTGTCTCGTCCGCGATCGATCGTTTGATTATCCCGTGATTTATGCTAATTTGCGGCCAGCCCCGGGGCCGGAGATTCACAATTCGCTGCGCGAATCGGTACCTGTGGGTTTCAATCTTGAAAGGAATGTGTCATGCATGAATATCGATACCTCATCATTGGCGGCGGAATGACAGCCGATGCGGCCGTGCAGGGCATACGTTCGATCGATCCGTCCAACCGGATCGGCATCATAAGCAATGAATCCAGCCCGCCCTACAACCGCCCGCCATTGTCGAAAGCACTTTGGAAAGGGGAGCCGCTCACCAAACTCTGGCGGGGAACATCCATGGAAAACGTCGGGCTCCATTTGTCGACAACCGCAAAGAGCATCGACCCGGTGGGCAAGCGCGTCGTGGATGACAAGGGTGAACTGTACGCGTATGACAAGCTCCTCCTGGCAACGGGCGTGCGGGTACGCAGATTGCCCTGGAAGGCCGAAGGTATCATCAATTTCAGAACTCTCGATGACTATCAGAGATTACGACTGCAATCTGAGCGAGGGAATCGATTTGTCGTGATCGGCGGTGGATTCAACGGCTCTGAAATAGCCGCTGCCCTTGCGATGAATCACAAGTCGGTGACAATGATTTTTCCCGATGAGAGCATAGGTGCCCGCATATATCCGCCGTCTCTTTCCCGGTTCCTCAACACCTTTTTTCAATCGAAAGGAGTCGACGTGTATGCGAAGACCGGCATCGCGGATATCGAGAAGAGGATGTCACACTACGTCGTGAAGACCACGGACAGCAGGGAACTTAAAGCCGACGGTGTCGTTGCAGGCATCGGCGCCGAGCCCAACCAGGAGCTTGCTGCGTCCGCGGGGCTCGAAGTGAGTAATGGCATCCTCGTTGATGAATTCCTGCGCACGACAGGTCCGGAGATCTTCGCCGCCGGAGATATCGCGAATTTCTACAACCCTGCATTGGACAAACGGGTGCGCGTGGAACACGAAGACAACGCACTTACCATGGGGAATGCCGTCGGGAAGATCATGGCCGGAGAACTTGTTGCGTATCACCATCAGCCATTCTTCTATTCCGACCTTTTCGAGCTGGGATATGAAGCAGTCGGCGAGCTGGATTCGCGCTTTGAGCTGGTACAGGAATGGAAAGAAGAATTCCGTGAAGGGGTCGTGTACTATCTGAACGAAGGCCGTGTACGCGGTGTGTTGCTCTGGAACACGTGGGGGCAGGTCGATGCCGCCCGTGCGCTCATTGCGGAGAAGGGCCCATTTACCGCGCAGAGCGTGAAGCAACGACTGCCGGCGTAGATTTGTTACAGAAGAAAGGGGAGCGTCCGAAGGCGACTGTGAAATCTGAGCACCACACCCCCGGAGACAACCGCGAATGAACGAATACCGGATTGAGAAGGACTCCATAGGTGAGGTTAAAGTCCTGAAGGATGCCTATTGGGGTGCGCAAACCCAGAGAGCAATCAACAACTTCCCCGTTAGCGGGATCACGTTTCCGCCGGTCTTCATCCGCACGCTCGCGACAATAAAACGCGCCTGCGCTCACACCAATCAGAAGCTCGGTCTCCTCGAACCTCAGATCGCAACCGCAATCATACGTTCATGCGATGAGATCATCGAAGGCGGGTTCAGCGACAATTTTCCCGTGGATGTCTTTCAGACCGGTTCCGGAACATCCACGAATATGAATATCAATGAGGTGATAGCGGCTCGTGCGAATGAGATTCTCACGGGTGCGAAAAGCTCGACGACTCCGGTCAACCCCAACGACCATGTCAATATGGGGCAGTCGTCCAATGATGTGATACCAAGCGCCATCCATATCTCAGCGTATGTTCAGACGAAGGACAAACTTCTTCCCGCACTGGGGATTCTGCTAAAGACTATCAGGGACAAACAGGCGACATTTGCTACTATCGTGAAAACCGGCCGCACACATCTCATGGACGCAACGCCGATCACTTTCGAACAGGAGATGTCGGGGTGGGCGACCCAGGTGGCGTATGCCATGGCACGGATTGAGAGCGCATTGCCCCGGCTCTCTGAACTTGCCATGGGCGGCACCGCGGTCGGCACCGGCATCAACACGCCGGAAGGCTTTGGAGCACTTGTCGCACGCGAAATAGCCGAATTGACAAAGATGGAGTTCAGAGAAGCCGCGAATCACTTTGAGGCACAGGCCGCGCAGGACTCGATCGTTGAGCTCTCGGGCCATCTCAAAACCTACGCAACGGGCCTCATGAAGATTGCCAACGACCTCCGATGGATGAACAGCGGCCCCATCGCAGGTCTCGGGGAAATACGACTTCCCACCCTGCAGCCTGGTTCATCCATCATGCCGGGAAAAGTGAATCCTGTGATCCCGGAAGCGGCGAGGATGGTGTCGGCTCAGGTTATGGGAAACGATGCGGTCATTGCGTTTTCCAACGCCATGGGCGATTTCCAGCTCAACGTCATGCTCCCGGTGATCGCGCATAACATCCTTCAGTCCATTGAACTTCTGGCAAATGTGACCAGGCTGATGGCGGAGAAAGCCATCCAGGAGTTTGAAGTGAATGAAGATCGTGTCGTGGAATTTGTCCGCAAAAACCCGATCATTGCCACCGTCCTCAACCCGATCATTGGTTACGACAAAGCAGCAGAAGTGGTGAAGAAGGCGCTGAAGGAACAAAAGACCGTCCACCAGGTGACGGTGGAGATGGGGTACCTGTCCCCGGAAGAGGCAACGAGGATTCTGAATCCCGCGATGATGACCAAGCCAGGTTTATTATAAGGAGCGGGACCGATGGCGGGACCGATTGCTGACGCGGAAGCGGTGTTGGATGCATTTCGTCGATGGGGATACCTGCAGGCCCGCATCGACCCGTTCGGAAGAATCAAGCCCGGGCAGGTGGAGGGTCTGCTTGCGAACGGCGAGCTGGAAGAAATCGCCAGAGCCTGCTATTGTGGCAGCATCGGCGTTGAGTTTATGCACATCGCCGATGCCTCGCGCCGACAGTGGATCCAGGAAAGGATGGAAGGCGACCAGCCAATCCCGGACAAGTCCTTCATTCTCGAGCGGCTTGTGCAAGCACAGGTGTTCGAGCAGGTGCTCCACGTGCGGTTCCCCGGAACCAAGCGGTTTTCACTCGAAGGAGTTGCATCGCTCTTACCCCTTCTCGATGAAATACTCAACTCCGCAGCCGGGCAGGGTGTCACCGAGGTCGTCATCGGCATGAGCCATCGCGGCAGGCTCAATGTGATGGTGCACATCGTGGGCAAATCAGCGGAAGAGATTTTCACCGAGTTTCAGGACGTTGATCCGCACAGCGTGCTCGGCGGAGGAGACGTAAAATACCACATCGGCGCGACCGGACTCTACACAACAACCCGCGGCCAATCGCTGCAGGTGCGGCTTGTCTCCAATCCCAGTCACCTCGAAGCGGTTGATCCGGTCGCCATGGGGCGGGTGCGGGCGAAACAATCGCGGCTAGGGAAAACGGGTGCCGGGAAAGTTCTCCTCCTCTTGATTCACGGTGATGCCGCATTTGCCGGTCAAGGTATCACCGCGGAGACACTCAATCTTGCCACCCTCAAAGGCTACTCGGTCGGCGGAATCATTCACATCATCGTGAATAATCTTCTCGGATTTACCGCAGAGCCCGACGAGTTGTGCTCCTCACGATTCGCTTCCGACGTCGCAAAACGCCTGCCCCTTCCAGTGTTTCACGTCAATGCCGAAGATCCTGATGCGGTGGTTCGTACCGGCAGGATCGCAACCGATTTTCACAATTCTTTCCAGAGCTCTGTTGTGGTCGATCTGATCGGTTACCGCCGTCATGGTCATAGCGAGGTCGATGATCCCACCATCACTCAACCGTTGCTTTACCGCAAGATCAAGGACCACCCGCCCCTCTGGAAAATCTATGCCGAAGAGTGTGGTCTCGACGCCCAGCCCATCGTGGAATCGGCACTCGCCGAATACAGCGCCGCACAGGCCCGATCTGCAACATCGACGACTATCCCGAGGCTCAGTACCCTCCCTGAGTACTGGTCACAGTACAGAGGAGGACCTGCGAGAGAAGCCGACACCGTCGACACGACAGCCAACCTGGATGTCCTTGGAGAGATCGCCGGCGTTCTGACGGCGCTCCCCCCGGGATTTACACTCCATCCGAAGACAAAGGTGGTCCTTGACAAACGCAGGCAAATGGCCCTGGGTGAACTTCCGCTGGATTTCGGGATGGCGGAACTCCTCGCTTTCGGGACCCTGCTCCGACAGGGAGTTCCTGTGCGCATGAGCGGCCAGGATAGCCGCCGGGGTACTTTCGGACAACGCCAGGCCGTTCTTGTCGACGTGGAAACGGGGGGGGAATACATTCCGTTGTGTCACGTTGCCCCCGACCAGCCTTCATTCGAGGTGTACAACTCTCCGCTCTCGGAGGCTGCGGTCCTCGGGTTTGAATACGGTTTCAGCCGCGATGCCCCTGAGGCACTAGTGTTGTGGGAGGCGCAGTTTGGCGACTTTGCCAACGGCGGTCAGTTGATTATTGATCAATTTATCAGTGCAGGGGAAGACAAGTGGGGACTTCTCTCCGGAATTGTGTTGCTGCTGCCGCACGGCTATGAAGGGCAGGGGCCTGAGCACTCAAGCGCGCGCCTCGAACGATTCCTGCAGCTCGCAGCCGAAGACAATATTCAAATATGCCAGCCCTCTACCGCCGCACAATACTTCCATCTCCTGCGTCGTCAGGCTCTTCGACTCTGGAGAAAACCGCTGACCGTTCTGACTCCAAAGAGCATGTTGCGGCACCCTGATGCGTGTTCGAAAGTAGAGGAGTTGTCGTCAGGGGCATTTCTCCCGGTCTTCGAGTATCCCGGGCCGGAAGACGCTTCAAGACTCCTCCTGTGCAGCGGCAAAATCAGCCATGAGCTGCATCGCGAGCGTCATCGTCTCCAGGACGACGCGACCGCGATCGTCTCCATCGAAGAACTCTATCCGTTCCCTGAGGAGCCATTGAGTCAGATCCTGCACAAGAACCAGCATCTCCGGGAGATTGTGTGGGTGCAGGAAGAACCTGGCAACATGGGGGCTCTTGCATATATGATCCCAAAACTCGAACAACTCGCCGGTGGTCGCCCCGTGCGTTCTGTGAAACGATCTCCCAGCGCCAGCCCGGCTACCGGATCTGCTAAGGCCCACGCGATAGAACAGGCCACGCTCTTGAGTCTGGCTTTTTCGTCCGGGGCAACCTGACAAGCAACCCCGTTTCAACTCCGCCGCCTGGCACTCTGAGCTTTCGCCGGTGATTTCGTCGAAGTAATTTCGTCACAACCACTTGTGTAACCTTGATTTTGCTTCATGGGAAGCATACATTTCCGCCACATGCTTGCACCCTTCAGCGTACACCCATGACTCAAACCTGTGCAAGACTGCTCCTCCTCTCCCTTTGCACTCTGATCGCTCCCCTCTG
>DAINBR010000164.1:0-7616 GCA_036732865.1 Bacteroidota bacterium
GGCCGGCAGCGCGTACGGGTACCGGATGTCGCCCAGGATGGCGATGATGATTTCATCGAAGCGATGTTCGTGGCATCGACCCACGAGTACATCCTGCTCTTTACCGACCGGGGGAGGTGCTATTGGCTCAAGGTGTTTGAGATCCCGGAAGGCGGGCGAACGGCGCGCGGCAAGTCCATCGGCACACTGGTGTCGAAGGAACCCGGCGAGACTATCATGGCGTACGTCACGGTCAAGAGTTTTGATGCGCCCTTGAACGTGCTGATGGTGACCGAACAGGGGAACATCAAGAAAACTGCACTGAGCGAGTTCAGCAACCCACGAAAAACCGGCATTGGTGCCATCGGGTTGTCGAAAGGGGATTCGCTGATTGATGTCCACCTGACCGACGCAAAAAGGGATATCGTCATCGGCACCTCGGAAGGCAAGGCGATCCGTTTCGCGGAACAGGAAGTGCGGACAATGGGTCGCGCCGCATCCGGTGTGCGTGCGATCAGGCTGAACAAGGGTGATCGCGTTGTGGGTGGGGTGGTGCTGCGCCGCAGCGACATGACCATCCTCATCGCCACCGAGCTGGGCTTCGGGAAGCGAAGCAATACCGAGGAGTACAGGATCAGCCACCGCGGCGGGAAGGGGATCATCACGGTCAAAACAACAGAAAAGACCGGTCGAATGATTGCCATCAAAGAAGTAACCGAGAAAGACGACGTGGTGATTGTCACCACTCATGGCGTGATCATCCGGCAGCATGCATCCGCAATCCGGATTGCAGGCCGCAACACGCAGGGCGTACACCTGATCCGGCTCGACCAAGGTGATCAGGTGGCAGATGTGGCCGCCGTTCCGCCTGATGAAGATGAACCGTCAAACGGCAACGGGCAGAAGGCGCTGGAGAACGGCACGGCAAAGGATGCGCCAGCGACTCCCCCGCAGAATGCGGATCAGATCAGTCTCTTCAAGGAGCAAAAGGGAAAAGCAGCCCGGCCGAAGGGGCAGAAGAAAACAGCTGCAAAAGGAAAGGCGAAGAAGCGGTAGATATTTCTACAGCATGCCGCTCCGCTTCCGGATAAACCACTCAAGTGCAAGGAGCAGGACGATTGCTCCGGCGAGATACGGCCAGGAGCGCAGCTGGTGGTTGGATTCCTCGGTCGTGATGCGCGGCGTGAAGAATCCCCGGCGCGAGAGCTCGTCGGGCAATCGTGAAAACTCGCCTGGGCTCAGGTAGGCGCCGCCGGAGCGGGCGGCGATGGTGCGCAGCAGGGCAGTCTCCGTTTGGGTTGTGCGAAATTCCACATGTGTGCCTCCGACACGCACAGTGCCGCTGTCCGCGCCGAGTGCCACCCCTCCTTTTCCCGCGCCTGCACGATACCTGTAGACGCCATCCTCACCCAGACCCGGCAGTGTTCCCTCATACCGTCCGTTTCCCACTGAAACAAGCATTCCTTCGATTGCCTGGTTGCGTTGCTGTACAACCACGCGCACTTCGGCGTCATCTACGGGCCGCTGCTGAACGTCGTACACCTGCGCTTCGAATCCAAGAGGTTCCCCCTGGCCATACACTGCGGCAAGCGGCTTGACGACGAGGGGGGCCGTGTCGTCCGGTGCTGTGAGCCATCGAATGACGTTGGCGACGAAGTGCGGGAAGAAGCCTGCGACGGCTGGCGAGCGCTGTGCCAGGAGCCGCCAGCGCCATATGCCATAGCCCGGAAGGGCGATGGACCGCTGCCTGCCCTGGCTGCTGACGATAAGTGCCGGCGCCGGAGTGATCACATTCTGGATACGTGCCGTTGCCAGGACTGTCGCGCCGGCTTTTGGAGTGAAGCGTGTGCGGGTGGCGAAAATTGGCGGCAGCTGCTGCCACGGTGATGGGTCCCCCGGTTGCACGGGAGCAAGCAACGGAGATGTTTGTTCCGCCGGAACTGGTTCAATGCTGATCTCCTGTTCCGCCGTGGAGGCAACGGTGGCGGTGAATGGCAGCAGAGGTGCGAGCGCACCGGCGCGCGTGACATCCGCCGTGCGAGACCCAATCCAGAAAAACGGAAGGTGCCGACGGGTCATCGCTCCGGCCACCGCGTCCACCGTTGACACACGTGTGGAAGCAGTAGGGATGCCGATCAGGACCAGGCAATCCGACGAGTCGAGCGCTGCCTGTGTCAGGAGTCCTTCATAGAATGTGCCCGCGGGTGTTTGTGTGAATGCAGAAACGGCGATGGCCGTGTCTGCTTCTGCGGCTGTGCGGAAGAAGGCAAGATCGTGTGACGGCCCGCCGGCAATAATAAGCAGGCGCAGCTTACTTTTGCGAACCCGTACTGCGATGGTCCTGCGGTTGTTCCGCGTAGTCACCTCGCCCGGGAGGCTGCTTACCGTTGCCGTGAGCGAGTGTGTCCCCTCGACGGCGGGTGTCCAGGTAAGCGGCACCGCATAATCGTGCGACCCCGGTTCGAGTGTCACCGTGGCCCGCCCGGCGGCGGTCGTCCCGTCAGTGAGAGTGACCTCGAGGCGTTCATTCCGATAGCCGCTTGCATGGACCATCACCTGGACCGGTGTCGGCACGCCGCTGTACACCACGGCATTTGCACCGATGCGTTGCACCGCAATGTCCCGCTGCTCGCTGCTGTCGCCGATGGCGACCGTGGTGATGGGAACGGGGAATGCGGAGGCAATGCCCACGGGATTTTGTCCCAGGGTGACTATACCGTCGGTGAGCAGAAGCACGGCGTTGCTGCGCAGTGCGCGGTCGTTCTGCTGGACTGTTGAAAGGGCACCGGCGATATCCGTGCCGTCTTCCGTAAACGAGAGTGAATCCGCCGTGATGCCCTCACCTGTGCGGGCTCGCGCGCCGAACGGAACGATCGTGACCAACGCCCGTTGACCCAGCGCTTCGAGCACCGGCGATTGGAGGAGCGTTCGCGCGATATCACTCCTGGTGCCATCGCGGTCGGCAATGGACATGCTTCTGCTGTTGTCGACAAGCACCGTCAATCCGGGAGCGGCGGTTTGCGTGACTGCCACCCGGAGGTGCGGATCAAAGAGAAGAAAAGCGAGCAATGCGAGTGCAAGGCCGCGCAGGGTGGCCAGGAGGAAACGCTTCGGGCGTGATGCAGGTGGGATGGTCGTCCGGTAGAACAGCACTGCAAGGGCCACCGCAGCGATGACAGCGATGACTGCCAGAGCGGGTGGTATGCCCAGGCGGAGATCGATCTGCGGCATGGTGCTCAGGGCAGCTCGCGAACGAGCCGGTCTACGATCTCAATTGCGGTGACGCCATCTGCTTCGGCGTTGAAATTCGTGACGAGACGATGGCGGAGTGTGGGGCCGGCCATGAAGCGCACGTCATCAATATCGGGGGTATGCCGTCCGGTGAGGAGTGCGCGGGTCTTTGCGCCAAGAATCAGGTACTGGGATGCCCGGGGTCCGGCACCCCAGCGGACCCAATCCTTGACAAATTGCGGCGCCTGGGCTGAACCGGGGCGTGTGGTTCCCACGAGTTTGACCGCATACTCCAGCACATTATCTGCAACAGGCACCCGCCGGACCAGGGCCTGGAACCGGACGATTTGCTGTCCGGTCAGGATATGGCCGGGTGCGGGGTCGTGGAGTCCGGTTGTCGACTTGACGATCTGGACTTCCTCTGCGGGGGAAGGATACTCGAGCCAGAGGTTGAACATGAAGCGGTCGAGTTGCGCTTCGGGAAGGGGATAGGTTCCTTCCTGTTCGATCGGGTTTTGCGTCGCCAGGACGAAGAACGGCTCATCGAGGGTGTATGTAGTTCCAGCCGCCGTAATGCGGTGTTCCTGCATTGCTTCCAGGAGCGCCGCCTGTGTCTTGGGCGGGGTGCGGTTGATTTCGTCGGCCAGCACAATGTTCGCGAACAGAGGGCCGCGGATGAAGCGGAATTCCTTTGTGCCGGATCCGGGATCTGCTTCGATGATCTCTGTTCCGGTTATGTCGCTGGGCATCAAGTCCGGTGTGAATTGAATCCGGTTGAACTTCAGATCGAGGACCTGAGCCAGCGTGCGTATGAGAAGCGTTTTGGCGAGACCCGGCACACCGACCAGCAGGCAATGGCCGCGCGCCAGGAGAGCAATCAACATGTGTTCGACAATGGTTTCCTGACCGACAATAACCTTGGCGATCTCATTCCGCAGCTTGTCATACGCATCGTTCAGCCGGCGCGCATCTGCGACATCACCCGGGGCTGTGGATGAGGCGGGAGCGTTGCTCACGAACTGTGTCCTCTGCCGTTAGGGATAGATCTTCCAGTAGATGTTGTTCCTGATATCGTCAAGCCAGCTCTGGTAGTCCTTTGTCCTCTTGTAGTTCAGCGCAAGGGCCTCGATCTTGTGGTAGTCTTGCTCGATGGTCATCTCGTGTGCCGGTGTGCGTTTGCGTAAAAGCACGATATGATAGCCATACGAGCTGCCCACCGGGAGTTTTTCCGGTTTGCTGATCTCACCCGGTGAAAGCGGCGCGACTGCGGCATACCAGCTCTTGTCAAGCTGCTCCAGATCGAGTGCGCCCAGCATGCCCCCGATCAGATTTGTCTCCTTGTCTTCCGAGTACCTCTTTGCCAGCACGCCGAAGTCGCTGCCCGCAAGAGCGGCAGCGCGCAGAGAATCCAGGAGAGCGACGGTGCTGCTGTCGCCGGATTCCGTGCGTTGAATTCGCAGCAGAATATGGCGGGCACGCACCGCGTCGCCACGACGTTCAAGGAGCTGGATGATGTGCATACCAAGCTCGGTCTCCACAATGCCGGAGACCTGCCCTTCGTTCAAACTGAAGACTGCGCTTTCGAAGTCTTTGACAAACTGTCCGCGCCGGACGAGGCCGAGGTTGCCGCCTTGCGGTGCCGAGCCGGGGTCTTCCGAGTTGCGTTTGGCCAGCTCTCCGAAGTCGACACCGGCATGGAGGCTGTCGAGCAACGCCTGCATGCGCATGTGTGCCGCGGCGCGTTCGGCGGCGCCAAACCGGGGTTTGATGAAGATGTGGGAGAGTTCCACTTCCTCAGGGACGCGGGGGAGGCTGTCACGATAGGTCCGGTAGAATTCCTCCACTTCATAGCGGCCGATCTGCGTCGCACCGAAGCGCTGTTGCTGCAATTTCTGTGCAAGGAGGTTCTTGCGCATTTCGTCCCGGTATTCCCGCTTGATTCTGCTCAAAGGCATACCGTACATTTCCTCCAACCGTGCTTCGGAGCCAACCTGCTGCACGCGCTGCTGAATTGCCGCTTCGAGCTGCTGCTGGACTTCTTCATCGCTGACAGTCACGCTGTCTTCAATTGCCTTGGCCACGATCAGCTTCTCGTTCACCATTGCCTGCAGCACCTGATCGTGCACACCAGGTGCTTTGGGATCCATGCGGTTTGTCAGAGCAAAGAACTGGATCTGGGCGTTCAACTCCGATTCAAGAATGGGGTCGTTTTCCACGACGGCGACAACACGGTCGAGCACCTGTGCCGGCGCAGGAGATATGCCGCACACTGCCAGACAAAAGAGAAGAGCACACGAGCTGACGAAACGGAACATGCATTACTCCTGTGATGCGGACGGATCGGGTCCCGCCTGTGGTTCACGAATGTCGATGGTATGCCGTTTGCGCACCGAACCGAGGAACTCCTCGTAACGGGCGCGACGGAGGTCCATCAGGAGACGCTCGCGCACTTCGGCGCGTGCGTACCCGAACGGAGGAATGTCTCCCTGACGGAAATTCTGATGTGTGCGAATGACAACATACCCCTCGCCGGTGCGAAGTGGACTCGAAACCTCTTCACGGGCAAGGGAGCGAGCCAGTTTCCAGAGCTCTTCGGGGTACAGCGTCGGACGGGAAAAGTACTGATGGTCCGCCGATTGGATGACGGAGGGCTCCTGAGAAGGTTTTGCCTGGAGATCGGACAGCGAGGTTTGCCATGAAGCACCGCGCATCAGGGCGGCGCGGAATGCGTTGGCAGCCTCGCGAGTGCGGAAGACGACATAACTCGCGAGCGTGATATCTTCGCGAAGCAGGAATGCCGTGCCCGAACGCGCAAACACCTGGGTGACCGAGTCTTCCGAAAGCTCGGTGCTGTCAACCTTCGCATACACCTCTTCCTGAAGGAGCGCGGCGACGGCAAGCCGTTTACGCATGGACTCGAGTTGGTCGCGGAACGTTGCGTCGTCGGTCACACCGCGCCGTTCGGCTTCCTGGTACAGCAACTCATTGACCACCCAATCGTTGATGTACTCTTTGGAGGCGGCACCCGCTTCGCCCACAGAGTCGCGCTGGTGCACAATCTCAGCGTCGGTCAACACCACATTGTTGACGCGGGCAACGTACCCGCTGCGCCCACCCTCCCGGCCGCACGCGGCCAGTGTCAGTGCGAGTGCCGCCGCCAGTCCTCGCCACCACCCATCACGGAGTCTTTGCAAAGGCGTTCTTCAACAATTCCTTGTGTTCAACGACCGGTGCAAACTGCTTCACGCGCCCGAGCCATTCGGCTTCGAGGCGTTTGGATTCGTACTCCTGGAATGCACTTGAGACTTCGGCACCTGCTTCTTCAAACGTCTTCTGCCGGGCAGGATCGACCCCATCTTTGCGGACAACTGCATATGCCACTTTGTAGAAGAACGGAGCCGAATACCCGCCCACGGCGAGCGAATCCGCCTGCTTCGCGCGTTCGTCAGCAGCGGGCGCGGCGAGCGATGTTTCGAGCGGGGATATCACCAGCGGCTGCAGACCGAGTATCTGCACATCGAGAACCTGGAGGACGCCGGCGGTATCCCGCTGTTTCGCCGCCGCAAAATTGCGTGGCCGGATCTCGGTGAGGATGCGGTCGGATGCAATGCCGTGAGTCTTGGTCAGCATCCCCTTCACAAGCTCCAGTCGCTGCTTTGCGAGGGCTTCGTTCTTGGACTTTCGCGTGCTCGTATCGGCGTACGCCGCGATCATGACCCGCGTTGCCTTTTCATTTGTCAGAAACGATCCCACCGAAGCAACCGTTCCCCCTTGCGCGGCCGGCAGTGATGTCTTGCCGGCGCTGAAACGAAGCTGATAGGTCACTTTGGCGGCCATGCGAAGAGAGTCTTCATGTGCAACCTGTTCCAGAGTCATTCCGGCGAGCAGCTTCTGACGGATGATCTCGGCGTTGGCATTGGAGGCGGCACGAATATCGGTGAAGAGTACGCGGTCCGGGAAGACGAACTTGTCCCGGTGCTCAGCGAAATAGAGACGCGAGAGGGAATCGGATGTCGTGACCTTGTTCCACACCTGGTCCTGCTCGATCTGATAGAGGAGGATTCCTTCCCGGTACTCGCGCAGCAACGCGGCGAATCTCGGATCCTGTTGTTCGAGCAGCACGGATTTTCCTTCGAAGAGCACCTGGTCGGCCAGCTTGTCGACGATCGGTGCAAGAGACTGACGGTGGAGGGAGGTATTCGACCATTCCACGTGGTTCTTGATCATGGCGATGACGGTATCCACGATGATCGGCCGCCCAAGTACCGTGAACATTGTTGCGCTGCCAAAATCGTCGGGCAGCGTCGAACCCCATGTGCTGTCGCGCACGGTCTTGGTAGAATCGAACCCGGCGACAAAACGGATAATCACGGAATCCTTCCGGACAAACTGGGTTTCTTTCTTGA
>DAINBR010000165.1:0-7587 GCA_036732865.1 Bacteroidota bacterium
GCTTGTCATGCCCCGGTTCTGGAAGTGGACGGCATACTCACCCGGTGCCTTCCACTCGTTCACCAGCACCGCCACTTCGCGGCCGAGCAGGTCATACACGTTCAGAGTTGTGAATTGCGGATCCACGATCGAAAATCGCATAGTCGTGCCCGGATTGAACGGATTCGGAAAGTTTTGCGCGAGGGTGAACGTCGCCGGCAGTACGGGTTGGTCTTGCACTGGTGCGGTCGAGGTGACGTTCAGCTCGTCTTCAATGCCCCGCAGGATGGCATTCGCGGAGGAATCAAATGCCCGCGCTGACGGGTCGTTCATGTCTTCATACGTGAGCGCGAGAACGCTCTCGCCGCAGTTTTTCCAGAACCAGCTTTCGGGATAGACCTGCGATGGTCCGCTTGTCCAGGAGACGAAGAAGTCGTAGGGCCGGATTCCTCCCGGGAAAAAACTCCGCACGGAATTGATGAACCGCTGTTCCAGCGCGGCATAGCTCGCTGTTGTTCCCAACGCGGCGTGGTACACGAAATACCTATTTGTGCCGTAGGCCGAGTGCATGTTGAGGGCGATGCGGATGGGGTTCGGCTGTGCCATGAGCCGCACGAACATGGCGCGCAGCGCCTGCACTTCCGGCTCGCCGGGGACCGCCGTCCAGTTGCTTTCGATGTCAATATTGTTGGCATTCTGTCTGGGCAACTTGAGCTCCACGCCGTCGGGATTGATCATCGGAAGGATATTGAACACACACCCGCCCCGCAGTCGTCGCGCAAGTTGCGATGTGCCCAGCAACTGTGCGATGACCTGATTTGTCACCCATGTCCCCTGAACCTCGTTGGGATGGGTCCGCGCGTGAATCCAGACCCGTTTCCGCGGGGTCGTGCTGGATGCCGTGTCCTGGATGGTCAAGAGATACAGGGTGCGATTGAGCACGCTTGCCCCGATAGAATCCACCGTGACAAACGGGCTTGCGGACCACCGGGCAATATCGGTCCGCAGCGTGTCGTAACCATATCCCCAGTTGAGCGATGCCGCAAGACGGTACGCCGGCGACGTCGTATCGGGGAGCCCGCACGGGTCTTCATTGATCGGCGAGGGCCGGCGGCCGTGCTGGTCAGCTGTCGAGATTTGCAGCGTGAGAGCCGCAACACTTGCTGCGAGCAGGGCGCGAGGCGCGATGGCGAACATGGACCGGGTATGCATGGGATCTTTCAGGGTGCAAGGCCAACATACGAACGGGACAGGAGAAATGAAAGCCGGCTTTCTGCGCACGTGGGGAACGAAGAGAGTGAGGTACTGCGGGGAAGGGCCGGTTCAGAATGAGGGCCGGATCACTGATCCGGCCCCACCCTGAAAAGGAACAGCGTCACTTCAAGAGGCTTTTCAGAAGATTGACCCCCTGAGATGCGATGTCCGTCTGACTGACCTTGCCACTCGGCGTGAGTTTGTCGACTATCTGGGGAAGAAGTTGTGCAAGTTGGGTTGTCACTGCCTCGGGAGTGAGTCCCGCCTGTGATGCGATCTGCGAAATCATCTTGCTGCCGAGGCCCTGCGTGATCTGTGCAGGCGTGATGGGGAGGTTCATCCCCGTGCCTACCCAAGAATTGACGATGTCTCCCAGGCCATTGCTGGTCAGTTGCTTGATTAGTCCGTTCAGTCCACCCTGCTGTTGATTTCCCACAATACTCATGACGGCATTGATGAGATTACCCTGAGTACTCTTGCCGCCGAGAACCTGGTTGGCCAAGTTATCGAGTAAACCCATGATCGTGCCCTTCAAAAAAGAGAATGGTAAACAAACGACACACTATTCTGTGACCTATGATATCCGCCCGAGGCGTCATCGAAGGAAGACGCCTCGCGCGATTGACCCTACTTCGTCCGGTAGAACTCGATGCGTCTGTTCTGCTGCCGGCCTTCGGGTGTCGAATTGTCCGCAATCGGATTCTCGGAACCGTTGCCCTTGACTCCGACGCGCAAGGAATTGATGCCCTGCATCACAAGCCATGAGCGTACGGCTTCCGCGCGGCGGAGGGAGAGTTTCTTGTTGGCTGCGACCTTGCCGACGTTGTCGGTGTATCCGTGGATCTCGACAGAGATCTCTGGGTTGTCTTTCAACGTATTGAAGGCTTCCATGAGCGTCGGTTCTGATTCCGGCGCGATGGTGGACTTCCCGGACTTGAACACAATGCCTTCGAGCACGATGGCCTTGCCGACTTCAATGACCTTCGGCTTCGGTATATCGTCGCTCGGGTCGAGCGGGTTCATCGCCTTTGCAATCTCGGTTCCGTCGTTGACGGTGCCGCCATCCGTATCGGCCTTGAGCGGATCGGTGCGGTGCGTGACAACTTCGTCGTTGTCCTTCAGACCGTCGCCGTCCGTGTCTGCCTTCAGGGCATCGGTGCGGTACTTCATCACTTCGTCATTGTCCTTCAGACCGTCGCCGTCCGTATCTGCCTTCAGGGCATCGGTGCGGTATTTGACGACCTCATCGCCGTCAGTCAGACCATCCCCGTCCGTATCGGCCTTAAGCGGATCGGTGTGATTCTTCACGACTTCGTCGCCGTCCTTCAGACCGTCGCCATCCGTGTCTGCCTTCACCGGGCTGGTCTTGAGTTTCGTTACTTCCTCAAAGTCGCTCAACCCGTCAGCATCGGTGTCGGCCTTGGCGGGGTCGGTCCCGATCGTCTTCTCGTAACCGTTGGTCAGCATGTCGCCGTCATCATCATCATCGTCACTGCTGCCAAAGTAGAAGTTCAGACCGAGTCTGCCGGTGGGATACCAGTCGGTACCGAGGAAGTTCTCAACGCCGTTTTGGAAATTATCGGTCTTCTTGTCCATCACCCGGGCACCAAGATCGAGGGCGATGGTGACATATTTCGATACTGCCATATCAAGCCCGACGCCGACCGGGACATGAACCGTAGTGTAGTCTTTGTCTTCCGGCCATCCTTTGTCGGTCTCGTCAATTCTCTTGTACAGGAAACCGCCGACGCCGATATAGAAGTACGGCGATACCGGCTTGCCTGCATTGAGGTGGAACCAGCCGACCAGGTCAGCGTTGTATCCGTGAGCCTGAACGAAGGAGTGTCTCAATGCTTCGTTCGTCGGCACGATGTTGCCGTTCTCGGACTGGATGATGTCATAGCCTCCCATGAGGCCGAGGGTGAACGACCGGGTGATTGAATAGCGCAACATGGCGTTTCCGCCCGCAGTGATGTCCCTGGTATCGAAGTCGTTGATCCAGATGTTACCGCCTCCCTGGACACCGAACGACCAACGACCGTATCGATTGAACCATCCCGGGCTCTGTTGCGGCTCCATCTGGGATAGACCCACCTCTGCCATCATGGCAAGTAAGAAAACCGCTAGAATGAATCGTTTCATGGACGATCTCTCCTGATTTGTGATCCTGATGTGTGAAAGAGAAACGAGCACTGCGTTCGTGCCCCAGAGTGCCTGCGTGCCTCTCCTGATTTGACCCGCATCAGGCCGGCCAACTTTTCCCGCGCAAATCGTTTTGGATGTGGCACAGATGGCTTTCTGACTTGATGACTTCCCCGGTGAATATGCCATCTCCGTGCCGAATCTGGCCGTACCTACATTCTTTCCTCTAACCTATTACTGTACAATATCTTAAACCAGTGCATCGCTCACCCATCGCCATGGCCTCAACCGAAAATAACCTCGATATGTCGTGAGACCGCGATATATCGCGGTGGTATTTCGTGGGTCGCCCATGGTCTTCATATGCCAGAGCTGGCGACAGGAGGAGGAAAGAAATCCTGGGGCGGGCAGAGGACAAGAGAAAGAAATCCCGGATAAGGCAAAGGAAGGGAGAAAAAAATCCCGCAGCGGGCAAAAGAAAAGGGAAGAAAATTCCGGCGCGGTTCAGCAGGAAAAAAAAACACCCAGAGCGAGTTGGTCGAGAGAAAGTCAGATCCTGAAAGTCAGTGGGGATATGGCGCCGCACACTTTGTCACTGCCCGGGTCCGATCTCATGCAGACACTGCTCATCGTCCGCAGCATCGATCTGCATGGAGGTGTCTTCGTGGTTCACGTTCGCGAAGCAGTCACAGCACAGCCACGAATCATCTTCGAAGTAGTATCTTGCTCTTTGGTCGTGATTCACGGCCTTGCCGCATTGTCCACACTCGTTTGTCACCATCAATCGGGCTCCCATGTTGAAACGGGATACTCCAATTTCCATGCCATCAAAGCGGATCGAATTCCTGCGAAGCGGCGCAGGAAACGGCAGGGAAAACCGACGGTGCGATGAATTTGTGCGCGGCAACTACCGAAGTTGCATCGAAGTCACCTGTGCTGTGTGCAAAATCGGGTGCGTTCAATGAGTACGCAGGGCTGCTTCAATCGTGGCACGGTTATGGTTGAGAACCTGGATTGATTCTCAAGCGATCCCTCGGTACATTACAGGTGAATCCCCCACGAGAGAGTGCGCCTGTGTCACCATACTCGCTTCCCGCCCTCCTGGCATTTGCCATCAATGTATCTCTCGTCATCATTATCATCCTGGATGACCTCCGCAGCCGTACAAACCGGCTCTTCGCGCTTCTGATTTTCTGCTTTGTGTTGTGGGATGCCGCGGATATCATCGTGGTCAACAGCTCGACGCCGGAGGCTGCCGCAATCGGAGGGGCGATCATGGGAGCCTCGGTGCTCTTTGCTCCGGCTTTCCTCCTGCTTCTGTCGTTTGTCTTCCCGTATCCTCTCGATCCCGGATTCGACCGCTGGGGTTTCAGGATGTCCGTCTTCATGCTTCCCCTCGTCTTTACGGTCCTTGTCGGAGTGAATGCAATCGCGCCCATTGTTCCGAGGAAATTCGACGGTGAGGCGCTCACCTACGTCGTTGTTGGGGATACGGCCCATCCGCTCAGTGTCGCTATGTACGTCTTTGTTACCCTCTATATTGCCTGGGCCCTGGTCAATAACATCCGCCAGCTCGGGAGGGCCCGGTCGGGCGACGAGCGGCGCCGGACCCTCCCCGTGCTGTTCATTACCGTCGGCTTTATCTTGTTGATCGGGGCGCTTGGTCTTATCCGCGGCCGGAGTCCCCATCCTGTTGCGTACCGCGCCGTTTCGTTTTCGGTGAGTCTCTTCTTTGCGTATGTCGTTCTTGGAAACCGATTTGTTGTCCTCCGTCGGATTGGCGGGCAGGGTGTCGCCTATTCAGTTGTCACGGGGCTGGTGTTTGCCTTCTATGTCGTCGTTATCACACACCTGGCCGATGTGCTGGCACAACAATCCGGAGGGGACGGGATGTTGCTGGAGACAGTCTTGGTCGTCGTCCTCGCAGTCGCTCTCAGACCCCTCATCGTCCGGGTGGATTCCGTCGTGGAACGCATTCTCTCGCGCAATATCTTCCGCTACCGGCAGAAGTTCAGCCAACTCACGCGGGAGACACTGCGGGTGACGAGTGTGGCAGAACTTGTCGCCGCGGTTGAGGCTTTTTTGCACGAATCGCTTTCAGCTTCCTGGGTGGACGTGATGATGAGAGACGCCGGCGCCGGAGTGTTCCGGAGCGCCCGGGACGCTTCACGAATACTGGCCGAAACAACGGTTGTGGCCGGTCTCTCGACGAAGGACCACCGGCCGATCGATATCGCCGAACTCGCCCCGCACGCATCCGGTGAGGAGAGACAGTTCCTGGCGTCTGCTGCGGGGGGATATGCCGTGCCATTACTCACGGACAAAGGGCTGACGGGAGTCCTCCTTGTGGGTCCCGTGAAAACCGGCAGAGCCTATACGCTGGATGAGACTGATTTCCTTGCCCTTGTTGCCGATGGGGTGTCAATGGTTGCCGAGCGCAACTCACTGGTTGAGAGGATCCGGGCCGAGGAGCTTCGCGTGGCAAAGATGGAAAAACTCGCATCACTTGGCCGGCTGACCGCGGGCATTGCACACGAATTCCGCAACCCGCTGAATATCATCTCCACCTCGGCACAGACGATGCTCCGGAATCCGGAGAATCTGGACCTGCACCGGGAAACGGGACAATACATTCTTGAGGAGACCGAACGGCTGAGCCGCACTGTCGACGAATTCCTGCAATTTGCCAAGCCGCACACGCCCGTGTGGGAGCGGTGCAGCATCAGCGAAGTGTTCGAGCGCGTCCACCAGTCCTTGCAGGGAGCCGCGCGACTGCGGGGTGTTGCCATGACCCGGGAGGTTGATCCTTCGGTTTCCGATATCGTCACGTCACCCCAGCATATTGAACGGGTGCTGTTGAATCTGGGGTTGAACGCCATTGAGGCCATGCCCGGGGGCGGAGTCCTGACGTTTGGCGTGCTGCCGGAAGGTGCGCAGGCGATATTGATCACCGTGCGCGATACCGGACCGGGCATCCCGGCCGAGCACCACGCCCGTCTGTTCGATCCATTCTTCACCACGAAACCAAACGGGACTGGCCTGGGATTGGCGATTGTGTACATGTTGGTTCAGGGGGTGAAGGGGAGGATTACGTTCACCACCACATCTGCGGGAACCGCGTTTATTCTCGAGCTGCCCACCGATGGGAGTCAGCTATGACAAAGCAGTTGACGTTGCTGGTTGTGGATGACGAAGAGAGAACCAGGCGTATAATGGAGCTGAACCTCAAGGATTCGTACAATCTCCACCTTGCGGAAAACGGCATGGATGCATTGCGGTTATTGCGTGATCACCATGTGGACATCGTGCTCACGGACCTCCGAATGCCCGACGTGGATGGAACCAGAATCCTGAAGGAAGTCCGGAGCGGTGAGCATCCAGTTCCGGTGATCATCATGACGGCGTTCGGGACGATCGAGAACGCGGTGGGATTGATGAAAGACGGCGCGTTTGACTACATCGTCAAACCGGTCAACCTTGATCAGCTGGACGTTGCGCTCCGGCGGGCTGAGCAACACGTCCGGCTCCTGAGAGAGAACGAAGAGCTCCGCTCGCAGCTCCGGTCTATGGAAGGATTCTCCGCAATTGTTACAGCCAGCACCCCCATGCAGAAGGTTCTTGAAATCGTCCGGCAGGTGGCACCAACAAACTTCACGGTTTTGATCGAAGGTGAAACCGGGACGGGGAAGGAACTGGTCGCACACGCCCTGCACGACATGAGCGGCCGGGCTACGAAGGCGTTTGTGGCCGTGAACTGTGGGGCCATCCCGCGTGAATTGCTGGAAAGCGAGCTGTTCGGGAGTGAGCGTGGTGCATTCACGGGTGCAGTTGCCCGCCGCATTGGCAAATTCGAGTTGGCGGATGGTGGGTCGTTGTTCCTGGATGAGATTGCTGAGCTTCCCCTGGAGCTGCAGGTGAAGCTCCTCAGGGCTCTCGAGGAGCAGGCGGTTACCCGCGTGGGAGGGGTGAACGGGTTCAGCTGGATTTCCGCATCATCGCCGCGACGAATCGGATTCTCCGCGCCGAAGTGGATGCTGGACGGTTCCGGAAAGACCTGTTCTACAGACTCAACGTCGTCAATTTGCCCCTCCCTCCTCTGCGGGAGCGTGCGGGAGACATCCCGCTGCTTGCGCAGCACTTTCTGCTCAAGCACAGGGATGGTGTGGGAAAACAGCTGAAGGGATTTGAACCATCGGCGTTGAGCTACCTGCG
>DAINBR010000166.1:0-7567 GCA_036732865.1 Bacteroidota bacterium
AACGGATTCGGGTAGTTCTGCAGAATTTGGAACACCTTCGGTGCCACTTCCGCAACATCGGTCACTGTCACGTTTACAATTACGCTCTGCGTGTAGTGGACCGCTCCATCCATGTCCTGCTGCTTCAACCGGTAGGTGTAACTCCCTGCCCTGGCAATGCTCCTGTCTAGATAACTGTACACCTGTGGCTCCGTTGTCGTGTTCTGGCCCTTGATGAATGCACCCTCCAGATCGGCAAACGCCGCGTCATGCTCCCCCTTCCGCTGCACCGTGTACCCGTAGTTGTTCACCTCACTCGCCGTCTTCCACTCCAGCAGCACGCCACCCTCACTTGCACTCGCACTCGCGCTCAACGACACCAATGTTACCGGCAATGGTGCATCCGGCGGCTGTATATGCCCTGCCGCATCCGTGATCGCCGTCCCGTTCCACGGCGTCACATTCGCCAATGTCGACAATGATGTCGCGTTGGGCGTGATATCCCGCCATGTCAACCCCGCTGTCCCGTCAGAGTTACTGATCCCGCTGATCATCACCTGGGCCACCAGATCGCCTAACGGGCCTGTAGTCGAAATATTCCGCACACGGTCATCAAATTGCTGCTGCGTCGAAAAGGGCGGCATCCCCACATTCACTATGCACCGGTCGGCGATGATCTCCGCCCCAAACGGATACCAGCCTGTTACCAATCCTTCTGCCGTAATCGTCGCCGCCGGACTCGTGAAGTTCGCTACATTAAACTCCAGCACAAAATCGCTGTTCCCCAAATAGATAGGCGTATCACCCGTCCGTAACAAATAAATGTCAAATATGAAATCCGTCCCCGAATCATGCTGATTCGCCACCTGAAGCGTGTAGGGCGGCACCTGCGCTTGCACCGCTGTCTGCAGCAGGCACAGCCCTACCAGCACCATCACAACCATTACTGCCCGTTTCATTGTCTTTGTCCCTTCTGAGTATGTGTACGGCGGTGTCTCTTCAAAATGTCTGTGTATATCACGCCACGTGCCTGAGCCTCTCCTTACGGCACCTGGCTGAACTTGTTCCTGTTGTTCCATGTCATCGTCCGGTCCAACGCACCCACATCTCCCGAAAGGTCAACATCACTCAAGAGATACCCCGCCTGGTTCCGCTTGTTCCATGTCTCCGTCCGGTCCTGGGCAACGACATCTCCACTGGCATCGGCATCACCGCCCCATAGTCCATAGGTGTCTGTCGCCAGAAAGCAGGCGTCGCTCCCGTAGTACTGACCAAGCCCTGACGTGAAATCATACAGTGCGCTTCCCGCACTCAGGGCTACTGGATCGTGACTCATCACACCAAGATGGTTCCGGTGCCGCACAACAAGATAGTACATCCCCGCCAGAACGGAATCGAAATCCACGTAGACCTTTGACGTATCCGCGAAATTCCGAATCGTCCCGTTCGCAAGAAGCCAAGCCGGAGCAAACTTTCTGACCGTCGCCTTTGCGGCGATCGAGGAATCTCGAATTTCGATATTGATGCTGTCAACAGCAAGTTCGGGGATCTGCTGCCCCACGAAGTGGGTTGCAAGTGTACCGGTGGTTTTAAGCGTCAAAGCCATCGAGTCTCCCAGCGTGACATACGGCCCCTGCAGATATACTTTTACATCGGCATGAATCTGGTACCCCATCTCGACAAGGGGCCGCTTCCAGACACCGCCTCCTGAGATTCCCAAATACAACTCCTTGCTGCCGATGGCCATCGAACTCACCCAGGTGGTGGTCAGACCCGCCGCACTGCCTACATTGCTGTATGGCGGAGCATAATTCCTGGTGTAAAACAACCCGCCGCCATTACGCGTGCCAACAAAGAGATTCGTTCCGCTCGGTTGAATCGAAAGAATGAAATTCGCCCCAAGGTCTCCTGTAATGTCGGTCCAGCTGTTCCCGTTATCCGTGGATTTGAACAATCCCTCACCGGTTCCGGCAAACAAGGTGTTCCCCTCGATGGCCATTGCGTTGACGTCAAGATCGGCTAGACCGGAGTTGACTACTGTCCAGTTCGCCCCGTTGTCACTCGACCTGAACACCCCGCCAACTTGACCTTGGGTTCCTGCGAATAGTATCGAGCCACTCCACACCAGAGAAGTGATGTTCACGGGTCCACTGCCTGTTGTGGGATTCCAGGTGACACCCCCGTCGCTCGAAGCAAACATTCCTCCATAAAACACACCGGCATAGAGGCTGGTGCCACTGACGGCAAGTGCTCGCACATCGTGACCGTCCGCGATACCCAGTCCAGTTGACGCAGCATTCCACGTCGAGCCACTATTCGTCGAAAAGAAGAATCCCCCCTCACTGCCAACACCGACAAACGATCCATTTAACAGCAACGCGTGAACATATTTATTTGATATGCCCGTATTGCTCCACGTAACTCCATCGTCGGTCGATCGGAACAGTCCGCTCCCGTACGCACCTGCATAGAGCGTGTCTCCGCTGGCGGCGATTGCGTATACGCGCGTCGCCGTCAATCCCGAGTTGGCAATCGTCCAGACCGCACCGTTGTCTGTGGTTGAAAACACTCCGCCGTTTGTGCCAACAAAGAGTTTGGTATTCACAATCAGACTTAATGCAGTGAGATCACCCAGGCCGGCGTTGACTGCTGTCCAGCCTGCTGAAGCAACGGAAGTCTTATAGACCCCCCCTCCGGCTGTTCCTGCAAAGATGGTTGTTCCCTTTATCGCGAGGGCATTGACATGAGGAATGGTCCAACCGGTATTGAACTCCATCCAGGAAACACCGTTGTTGGTAGAGTGAAATACTCCGCCATCGGTTCCTGCAAATAAGTCTGTGTCGATTATTGCAAGCGCCCGGACCGCTTTGTTTCCAAGAGTGGCCGTGTCTACAATGCTCCAATGTGAGCCGTCGTCAGTCGAACGAAAAACACCGGTACCAGGCATGGAGCAGAAGAGATTTCCGCTCCAACCGGCGATTGCCCCAACGAAGGGGATGGGGACTTCAGGGGTTGTCAGCCCAACTGTATCCAATGTCCACGTCGCACCGCCGTCACTCGTCCGGGATATCCCCCCGGAACCCGCGGCAAGAAGGTATGTCCCGCTGGTATCCATTGCGTAGATATAGTCAAGGGACTGAGTTCCGTTGTTCGCAGCTGCCCACGTAACACCATTGTCAGTTGACCGGTAAACGCCCGTATGAGTTCCCGCGAAAATATTTGTTCCTTGAACCGCCATTGAGCGGATCTTCTCGCCAACCAGGCCGGAGTATGTCCAGCTCGTTCCCTGGTTGGTTGACGAGAAGACTCCGCCGCCCCATGTGCCGGCGAACGTAGTATCGCCTTTGACTCCCAAGGCGTTGATCTGTCCACCCTCGATTCCGGCTGTCTTTACCCATTGCGCCTCTGCAGGATCGAAAATCAAGGATGTTATGGTAAACGCTATGACCCCCGTGGACAATATCCGTTTCATTTTGTTCTTGCCAGGATTATGCAGAGGTTCGAACCTGATGATAGCGGCTACTCCGCGGTCATTCATCAAGCCGGCATCATGCGAGGAGAAAACGGTCAACGGTGAGCCAATGCAAGATCACAGCATCCCCCGCTGACCGGTTGAAATAAAGCCCCATCCTGAGAAACAGGAACTATGCTCCTCAATATGCAGCGCCGTCAGTCAAAAGGTTGTGACGGGGGTCACATTCCCAGGTGCTTTTCAAACGGTCTATCGCTGTCGATCGATAATGGTGAAATATGTTGTGGTCAGAACTGCTGCTGTGGTTACCCATGAGAGGACGTCCTGTAGAGTGACGCCTGACGTTGAGCCGATATAGATGAGATCCCCATGTTGCAGTGTCAGGTAACTGCGTGAGATATTCTGGAAATCCGTAAGATTCATTCTCAGATCCTTTCGCTCACCGGACTCTGGGCTCCCAGCCAGCCGGCTGACATGCACATCTGCGAGGTCGGCCAATTCGGTCCACCCGCCTGCGAGGGAAAAAAGATCCATCAGGTCGATTGACCGGGAGATCTCATAGCGGCCGGGCGAGCGCACTGCACCGATCAGGTTCACGGTAATCGTCAGCTCTCCCGGGCCGGCAAAGTGGAAATTTGCGACACTCTCCCCTCCTAGCACCTGAGCGGGAGGGCGATCTATTTGCGCGTATGCTGGGAGGGCCAAAAAAAGAAGGCCGAGAATTACTCCAACAAATGTGCCCAACCTATGCATTTGATCGGCTCGCAGGATTTTTCCCGTTCCTCTCCCTCTTTGATTTGATATAGCTATGACGGGAATCGTAATGGCCGTATCTGTAGCTACCATAATACCCTCCGTATGCTGCTTTTGGGTCAAACTTGTTGACGACGAGACCCAGGACTCGCCCGCCAACGGATGTGAGCAATTCGGAAGCGCGCTCTAACGCATCCAAACGCGTCGCCCCCGCAGTGACCGTCAGTATAGTCCCGTCGGAAAGGGCCGCCAACACAGCGCCATCATTGACGACGAGGACGGGAGGGGCGTCTATCAGGACCCAGTCGTACTTTGCCCTGACCTCCTTCAGAAAATCTATCATCTCAACTCCCCCGAATACACGGGAAGGCGTTTTCAGCGGGCTGCCCGCAGTCAGGACGTCCAGATGTGACACAACATCATGCCGCACAGTGTCATTAAACGTCCCAGTCTCCATCAGGAGGTCAGCCAATCCAGGCTGAAGTGCCAGGCCGAAGAGTCGATGAACAGCCGGCTGGCGGAGGTCAGCATCGACGAGAAGCACGCGTTTCTTTGTTTCCGCCAGTGAGAGAGCAAGATTGCTGATCGTGGTGCTCTTTCCTTCGGAGGGATTAGGACTTGAAATTACAAGCACCTTCATAGGAGCATCCAAGTTGAGCCGCAACAAAGAGGAGCGAAGTAGCCGGTAGGACTCCGCCAAAAACGAAAGTGGATTGAAGATCAACCAGAGACTTTTGTCAAATCCCTGTGCTTCCTTGGGCAGTGATCCGTTCTTTCCCATTAGTTTCAACTCTTTGTCCATCGTGCCTATCTGCGCCAGCGATCTATATCCACGTCGTTTGAGCTGTTCGGGAGAATGGATGCGAATATCGACAACATTCTTCACAACAACGATCCCAACCCCAAGCCCAAGCCCCAGGAACAGCCCGATGAGAAGATTCCTTGTAGGATCCGGGCTTACCGGATGTGCCGGCGGCTCAGCTTCGTCAATAAGATTCACATTCCCGAATTCTGATTTCTCGGCGATCGCCGATTCGTTGAATTTTTCCTCCACCAGCGTGTACAGTTTCTCCGAGCTGACACGTTCCCGCTGGAGTCGTGCGAGTTCAATGCTTTGCGTCGGCAGGGCCCGGAATTGCCGTTCGTAATTTGCGATTATTCCATCCAACGTGCTCTGTTGCGAAAGGAGTCCGTCCAGCTGAATACGCGTTTCAAGAAGTTGCTGGCTGAGCGCACGGAGATTCCCGAGCACGTCAGCCTGGCTTGACGAAGGGGAACCAGAGATGAACCCCTGAATGACCTCACTGGTTCGGGCCTGAAGCTTGAGACGGAGATTTGAAATCTGATCTTCGATGGCCTTAAGCCTTCTGCGATTGAGATCCTGGGCGAGGACAGCGGGATCGTTTTGCGCAATCATTACATCGCGTTGCACTTCAAGTTGTGCCAGCTGCTCCTGGAGCAATTTAATGTACGAGTCATTCGCCTGGCCCTCTGCGCTGGCGATAGCCCCGCCCCGTTGCGGAAGTTCCGACTGAATCGAGGTGATCTTCCTGTTCAAGCTTTCAATATCAATGCTCAGTGCGTTCCGTTTCGCTTCCAGGGTTGCGAGCTCGTTGACCACTCGATCGGTTTCGCCGGTAAGGGTGACGGCGCCCGTCTCCTGCATATAGTCTTTCATGGACGCCTCGGCCTTGCCGAGCTGTTCCCGTTGTTCACCGAGCCGACCCTCAAGAAATTCCCGGACGTTCCGGGATCTTGAGCGGCTCTGATCCATTACATACTCTTTGTAGGCACCGGCATAAGCGTTGGCCAGGATGGCGGCTTCACTCGGATCGGTGCTGGTTGCGGTCACTTTGATGATATCCGATTCCCGCTCCGGGGCAAAGGTCATAGCCCCCTGAACGCGACCGCTGATCACTCGCACGTGTGCCCGTGATGTATCTCGGGCATCGTGAGAGTTGACGAGAATGATGGGGAGCATGACACCGCGCGTAGAATCCGAGTAGCGAATTCGCAGCAACGACTCAGCAACGGTTCGCGCCAGAGCACGTGTCCGCAGTATGCCCAGTTCATTCGCGAGCTTCTCATCCCTGCCATCGTTCGTCGGTGAAAACAGATTGGCACGCTCATCGGCCTTTTGGTTGATAAGAACCCTCGCAGTCGACTCATAGGAAGGTTGAGTCTCGATGGTCTTTATCCACATCCCCAGCGTCAACAGAACCGTGGAGCCGATGATGACCCAACGTCCCCTTGTGAGCAACGCCAGATACTCCCGAATTTGGGTGCGGGAGGAATCTTCGTTATGAGAGTCTTCGAAATTCATAAGTCACCTTTAGCAGCCGTGCTTTGCGAGGACGTCAATCACGGCAGCGATTACTTGTGCGACATCTTCGTCCGACATACGTGAATATATGGGCAGCGAAATTTCCCGGAGATACTCGGCTCGCGCAACGGGGAAATCCTGCGCCGTACAATGATACTGCTCCCTGTAGTAGGGGTGCATGTGCAAGGGGATAAAATGCACGCTGGCTCCAATTCCGCGATGCTTCAACATCTCCATGACGTGCGCTCTATCGATAAAATGATGAAGATGAAGACGGAGCATATACAGGTGCCAGGCATGTTCACAATCGGACCGATCTGCGGGAAGCTGAATCGCATCATAGGTCCGGAACGCTTCGTTATACTGCATTGCAATGGCCCTCCGGCGCGCCCGCATCTTCTCGGCCTTCCGGAGCTGGGCCAGGCCCATGGCAGCAGCTATATCGGTCATGTTGTACTTGTATCCGGGCGCGATGATCTCGTAATACCATTTCCCTTCGGACGTGTAACGTTTCCACGCGTTTTTGTCGATACCATGCAGTGACATGATCCGGCATCGTTCCGCCCACTCGTCGTTGTCGGTAGTGATCATCCCTCCTTCACCGGTGGTAATAGTCTTCGTCGCATAGAAACTAAAGCAGGTGAATTCGCTGATGCTGCCGATGTGTTTTCCCTTGTAGGAGGCCGGAAAAGCGTGGGCTGAGTCCTCGATCACAGGAATGCCCCGCCGGGTTGCCACTTCCCGAATGGCATCCAGCTCCACCGGCAAACCGGCAAGGTGAACCGGAATTATGGCTTTCGTCTTTGGCGTAATCGCCTGCTCGATCAATTCCGGATTGATATTCAAATACAGCGGATCGACATCAACAAAGACCGGGCGCGCATCAAAGTAACGGATCACCTCCGCAGTTGCTGCGAAAGTGTACGGTGTCGTGATCACCTCGTCACCGCGTTGCACTCCAACTGCATCGAGGGCCAGATGCATCGCCGCTGTACAGGAGTTTACAGCAACGGCATGCTTTGCCCCGACATAGGCAGCGA
>DAINBR010000167.1:0-7516 GCA_036732865.1 Bacteroidota bacterium
GTTATAGAACTTCGGTGAAGACCAGACGAGCTCGAGTTTGCCGGGCGCGGCGTACTCAAACACGTGGACTCTCCCTCCCCTGGAATAGTCGGTGGCAATGAGTTCTTGTTTCCCGTCCTTGTCCATGTCCTGTGTCACCCAGACACGCCGGACACCCTGATCGATCGCGTACGGCCGGAGCGAATCCGGACCCGTCCACTCATTCTTGGTTGTGTACGCATTGTGCTCACTGAGCAGAGTGAATTGAGCCATGCCCGTAGCACAAGCCAACACCAGGAGTAACGACACCATAGCAAAATTTCGCATAGAGCTGCTCCTTGATATGATGGGTTGATAATATGTTGAATACGATATGATTAACGCAGGGCACACCCGGCCCGTTCCGCACAACCCCTCTCCACAACGCTGGGTGGGATGCCGGAGATCGATACGCGGGAGATACCAGAAGCACCGATGAAGCTTCAGCTATTCTTAATAATACCATTCATTGCGCGAAATGTCAAGACTGTCCCGCCTTTTGTGTGGTGCTTTGCAGACTGCCAGTCTTCTTACCTGGTGCCTATTGCCCGGTCCCTTCTTTACTCTCCCTCCCCTTCCCCAGCATCGCCAACCCCATGCCAATCGTCACCGTAGCAATCACCCCTATGAGTGTAAACCAGGTCCACGCGACGACATTCAGCGAAATCACCGTCACCATCACGAGGATGCCGCCCATGAACCCCGCAATAGCGTCTTCCTGCTTCGGAGTTTTGAAGAGGAGGCCCAGCAGGAAAGTCCCCAGCAATCCCCCGTAGGTGAATGACGCGATGCTGAGCGCAAGCTCGACGACGGTTTGGGGGGTATTCATGAAAAAGAATGCGGAGAGCACGAGCATTCCGGCCCAGAGGACGGTGACAATACGCGAAGCCCGTAATTCCTTCGCCGGCGTCAGGTCCGCTCCGGCCCGCGGTTTGTAGAGGTCGAGCACGGTGGAGGATGCCATCGAACTTATTGACCCCGCAAGCGTTGACAGCGCCGCAGCGAGCAATCCCGCAATGATGAAGCCGGAAACTCCCGGAGGCAGACCCTCGACGATGAAACGAGGAAAGACTTCGTCTGCACGTGCCAGACCGAGCGCTGAGACCGGTGCACCGGCGTAGTGGCCGTAGAGAAGCAGACCCACAACCATGAAGAGTGCCATCTGCACAATCACAATGATCCCGCTCCCGATCAAGGCCTTCTGACCGCCCGCAAGCGATTTCGTGGTGAGGACCCGTTGTACCACAAGCTGATCGGTGCCGTGCGACGCCATCGAGAGAAACCCTCCCCCCAGCAGTCCGGCAACTACTGTGTACGGTGTCGTCCAGAATCCCTCACCAAACCCCAGGTTGAAAATCTGGAACTTGCCTGCCTCGCTTGCCAGCCGGGTCGCGCCCGCCAGACCACCGGGATTCATATCAATGAGCAGCAGGGCAGCCACGATCGCGCCGCCGAAATAGACGACCATCTGTACTGCATCAACCCAGATCACGCCACGCACGCCGCCGACGTACGTGTAAATCACTGCCACCAGGGCAAGCACTGCGATGGCCGTCGGATAATCCACGCCCATCACGAACTTGAGCGGGATCGCCGTCGCGAACAGGCGCACTCCGTCGGCGGCGATCCGCGTGAACAGAAACACAACTGAGGCCAGGCTTCTGGTCTTTGCGCCAAAACGTCTTTCCAGAAATGCATATGCCGTGGAGAGCTCCCCTTTGTAGTACGAAGGGAGAAACACAAAACTGACAACGATGCGCCCGAGCAGATAACCCATCGTTACCTGCAGGAAATTCAGATTCGCGATGTACGCGAGCCCGGGAATGCTGATGAAAGTGAGCGTACTGGTTTCCGCCGCGACAATCGAAAGACAGACCACCCACCACGGAATCACGTCCCGGCCGAGGAAGTAGTCTTTCGCTGTTTGTTGCTTTCCTCCCCGCAGCATGCCGAACAGGGCAATTGCGATCAGGTAGATGACAAGGATGATGTAGTCGAGTGTGGAGAAGCCCATAGGTCAGCTCGGGGTTATGTTGAGGTAAACAATCCTGGTCGATTTGAGCTTAAAGAAAACGGCCGGATCGAGACTACGACCGGGATCAATTTCCCGGGGGTTCGAGCGGGACGCGCGCAGTAACGGGGTGCCACTCCATCAACGTTTTGTAGAACAACAAATTCGTTGCCTTTCCAGGTTGCTCCGCAAGGTACAGTTCTCCCATCGCCTCACGAAATCGTAGCAGCTCGCGCCGGCGGCTGGACCACTTGGCATCATACGTACACAGGTCCAGCAACTCCATGGCGCGTTCGTAGCATTCCCGAACCTGAGGGATCCGTGACTGGGACAGAAGGCTGTGCACGCGGCTGAACTCGCTCGCAATCATCAGTATCTGACGATCCATCGGGTAAGCCGCCCAGCGTGCGGGAGTCATGCTTTTGTGCCAGAGGGTCACCATGGCAGCTGAATCCAACGCTGGAGGATAGCGCCTAACCGTTCCCGCAGCTCTTGATTTTCCACCATCAGGCTTCTGTTACCGCTTGCGGGGCGTATATTAATGAGCGAAGTGTATTCAATGAACGGAGGGTTCGCCCATGGATACAGGTTGCCGCCCCACAGAAATTCCTGCTTCGAACCGTTTTCCAGGAGACGTAACTCATCGTCTGCATGCATTTCCCCCCCGAGCGCAACTGCTTCGCGTTCGACATCGACAACAAACTTGATCATCGAGTCAAACGGCTTTCCTCGAAATCGTTCAAGATCCGACAGACTCAAGGGGGTATCCGGCACAACGATGGGGGCATCCATGATGAACAAGATACGCCGTTCAGATCGCTGATGCAACCAGCCGGCGCACAGAACAACAGCTGCCACACAGAGAAAAACAGCGTGGCCTTCCCGAGCCACGCTGCAGGTTGCATTTTTCGCGGGAATGGCATAGGATGATGGTGATCACCGTCACCATCGCGTACTACGAGGGCTACATGCCACTACGGATATTTATTACCGGCGGCACATTCGACAAGGAATACCATGAACTGGACGGCCGCCTCTATTTCAAAGACTCACACCTCCCCGAAATGCTGGCTCTCGGCCGGTGCAAGGTGGATGTTGCTCCCCGCACTCTGATGATGGTCGACAGTCTCGAGATGAGTGAAGCGGACAGGCAATTGATCGTCGATCAGTGCCAGCGCTCGCGTGAGCACCGCATCATCATCACGCACGGCACTGATACGATGGAAGTGACGGCACAGGCGCTGGGCAGAGCGGTCACCGGTAAGACCATCGTCCTGACGGGTGCAATGGTCCCATACAAGTTCGGCAGCTCTGACGGACTCTTCAACCTGGGGAGTGCGATGGCCTTCGTGCAGGTCCTCCCCCCGGGAGTCTACATCGCAATGAACGGCCGCTGTTTTACCTGGGACAACGTGCGTAAGAACAGAAAAACCGGGGAATTCGAAGAGATCAGGAATCAATAACGCTCAACTTTTATGCTGGACACGCCTGCATCCACTTCAATATACACGTGCTCTGCCGCGCTAGAGTAGTTCTCGCTCTGAAAATGACCTTTCGCAATCCGGTTGAATCCAGGAAAACTCTTGCTTGAGAGGGGAGCATCCACGCGCACATCGCACCCGGCTTCCGACGGTACGGCAATTCTCAACGACGAAGCACCGGCATCGATCGTGACATTGCTTTCCGGGACCCCCCGACCCAGCCTGAGGTCGACATGGGTTGCCCCGCAATCCATGTTTAGGCTGCGCACCTTAAATGGACTGAGATCACAATGCATCTTCGCTGCACCGACCTCCAGAACAAGGTCCCAGACAGGTTGCTTATTCAATTGCACTGCCACCTGATTGCGCATACGGCCCGGAGGCCATCCCTTGCGCACGCCGTCGAGACTCAGAGTAAAATCCGTACCTGCAGACCCTCCTTCACGGCCAAGAGAATATCTGCCGAAACTCGTGGCCGTGCGTACTTCCACGAAATCCGCCGTCGTGTCCATGAGCTTAAACTCACCTGCCCCGGACTCCAGCGTGAAACTGGCATTGCCGCTGCCGGGGATAAACTTTTCGTGAAAGACCTGCTCCTGCGTGATTGCTCCCCCCTCCCAAGCGCCATCATCCCATGAAAAACTGAGCAGGGCGACAAGCACGAGCGCCAGCACGGCTGCGGCGACGATGACCGCAACGAGTCTGATGACTTTGCCTCCGAACAGGATCGCAGCACCCCAGGCAATCAACACCACCGGCCAGTATTGCCATGCGTGATGCCACTGAAGGCTCATGACGCCGAACCGTTCCAGAAGGAACGCGGTGCCCAGCGTCAGGAAGAATACACCCCAAAAGACGCGGCCTGTTTTCATGGCATCCTCCTACCGCTTCACGTCATTCTTCGACTTCCAGAGCAACGCCCCGCCAATAACAATCAGGATCACCGGCCAGTAGTCGCCGAAGTCAAAGTTGGGAAGAAGGTTATTACCCAGGAACAGCAGACCCATAACGACAAGAACCAATCCGCCAATCAGGGAGCCGTGGTCGCGCTTCTGTGGTTGTGGATTCGGCGTGGGAACGGAGGAGTCCATATGTGTCCTTTCGAATTGAGAACCGGACAGATCAGACCAATTCGGCGCTCTGAACCCCGGGTCCAGTTTTCAGAATTGGCCGGTGGAGTGAGGGATACAATGCACTACACTATGTACGCAGTCGACCGGCAATTGTTACCCTACCGGACGATCCGCACGCTTCCCAGCCCGCTGGTGGAAGAATAGTTGGCATCATACATCGCTTCTGCATTCACCGGCGGGAGGACAAACGTCCCCGGCGTCACCGCCCGAACGGCATAGTAAAACTGCTGCTGTCGCTTTCCTCCGCGGAAACTGGTGTAGAGAAGCATCCTGTCGTCACGAATATCCATATAGTCCGGTGTTGCCGGAGTCTGGATGAAGGGGTATGAGGTTGTTTCCGTAATTCGCGGGTTTTCTATTTCAAAACCTGCCGGGAGGAGATCACTGATCGCGACGTACGCCAGCTTGTCCACACTCGAAGTAAGCGTCAGCCGGACCACGAGTAGGTCGTTCTGGCGGACATTCGCAATGTCCACGACTGAACCGCTGCGGTTCAGGAATTCCCGGCGGATCTGCAGATTACGGTCTTCCATCCTGACATTACCGTCCGTCCGGATCCCTTCGAGAGAGATACTATAATAGACACGACCCGTTCCCTGTAGCGAAATTGTGAGAGTTTTGCCGTACGGGGCAAGATCGATACGCTGCGTGCCACCAGCGTAGGCAAATTTCTCCCCGCCAACACTTATCGTGCCTGTAACCTTCGTCGCTGACGCCATGCGCGCCGCCTTCCCGAATGCCAGGAGTGTAAAGGCGTTGTCCTGCGTGCTGTACCAGGCATCATGCCGGTAGTTCTTGGAAAGATACTCCATCATCCGCGGGATGCCGGGGTTGCCGGGATCCGTTTCGAGAAGGGTCATGAACATCAGGGCCATTGCGCGGACCGGTGAATCAAAATCGCCGCCGGAGGTCCGTGCGGGAGACTCCACAGCAAATTGTCCCGGCAGTATGTCCGTCGCAATGCGACGATCGCCGGCAAGGGCAAATGCACCGGCCAGCAGGTGCCGCGTGTCGCCCGTTAACAATGAGCGTTCACTTCGGTAGAAGTCCATCACCGGACGTTCCGGCCGTCCTGCCAACGCAAGGGCATAGAGTGCATAGACTGAGCTTTTCGCGGCAATCCGGCGCACGGTCACGCGGTTCGCTTCATGGGAATAATAATCTTCCGTCTTTTTGTCCCGTGCAATACCGCCGATCGCAGCCAGGGCACGCTTCAAGGTCCCTTCCATCACCGTATATCCGGCCCGCTGCGCCTCGATGAGGAAATGTGTCGCATAGACAGTCGTCCAGGGGTTGGACTCGCTCCCGCCCGGCCAGTACGCAAACGAACCATCGTGAAGCTGCATTTCCGTAACCTTTGTGATCGCTTCGTTCACATAGTACGAGGGACTGCCGGAGGTCAATGCCGCGGGGGCCATGACCGAGGCGATATCGCGGAGATAGATCTGGGGAAACGCCTTCGAAACCGTTTGCTCGAGGCAACCGTGAGGGTACCCGAGCAGTGATTTCAGCTCTTTGGCAAAATTCACGACGGGGTAGGGGCTGAGCGCGACCGATGCCCGACGGTTCTGCGGCAAGTACGCATCCGCGATGGCATGGCTGATTGATTTTCCACCCTCGATGTAACCGGTGATCACATCGGTGGCAAACGGTGCGACCGGACGGACAGACAGATCGGTCGACGATTCCAGCGACTCTCCGAACGCCTTTGTTCGTATCTTCACAGTAGCCTTGCCGATGGACCTGGTGGCCTTCAGCGCAACACTGGCATGCCGTTCCTGGTTGGCGCCTACCTCCAGCGATGCTCTCTTCTCCTGCGCCATCACACCGCCGGCCGTTTCAATATCGAACGTCAGGGATGCCGGAGTGGCGGTGGTGTTGAAAGCTGTGAGCGTCATCAGCACAGAGTCGCCCGGGCTCATGAACCGCGGAAGCCCGGGTGTGACAACGATAGGATCGGCTACTTTCATGGCCCGTTGGGCCGAGCCGAAGCGGTTTCCTTTGTAGGCGAACGCCATCAATCTCACTTCGCCGCTGAATTCCGGGATGTCCAGCACGATGTCGGTCCCGCCTTTCCCCTCTGATTTCCTGATGCCTGACCAGAGTGCCAGCGGCTTGAACCGTTGGGCGCCGAGCGGATTCGTCTTCTTCCCCATCTCGGCCTCGCCGCCGCCGGTAGCACTCCGCTGCTTCCCCTTGTCGGGCTCGGGAAGGAGGTGCTTGAAGAAGTCGGCCGTTTCGGTCTCAAGCGCCTTCCGTGCATAGAAGAAGCCGTACGGATCCGGCGTCGTGTAGTTCTTCACCTGGCATATCCCTTCGTCAACAGCCGCAAGCGTCAGGTACACGTCCCCCTCATTGCCGGTCGCCACGGTGACCTTCTGCCTGGTCCTCGGACGGATTTTTTCCGGTGCCTGAATTGTCACATCGATCCGGTTGGATGGCTTCTCAACCAACAGAGGAGCGATTCCGTGTCCGGCCATCAAGGGGATGTGCATATCAGTGATCTTGCGGAACAGTACCGCCGTCACATAGACGTTCGGAAGGAATTTCTCTTCCACCGCGATGTCTGTCGAAGCCGCGTTGTTCACGACGTCAAGGTAGCGGTAGCTGAAGAGGCCATTGCGCTCGACTGTCACCAGCAGCTTGCCGCTGAACGGTGTTTGGAAGAGCACACGGGCCTTCTCCCCCGGGGCATAGGTTTTCTTGTCCAGGATGATCTCGACGCGCGCTTCCGGGTCCACTTCGAATGACGTGATATCCGACGTCCCCCAGCTGTAGGCATAGAACTGGAACTGATTGTAGCCGGTGTCCCCGGCCTTTGTTACGCGAACCACATAGTCCCCCGAACGGGGCGCGGTGTACATCACTTCGAT
>DAINBR010000168.1:0-7504 GCA_036732865.1 Bacteroidota bacterium
GATCCGTCGTAGGTCGCGCGCGTCATCTGCATCCCGTAAATGTTGTGATTCTTGGCATGGCGCGTCCAGAGCCCGCGGTCGTTGTGAAGCACCGTCAGATCCACGGTCTTAGTGGGAGTGTTAAAGACCGACGGTTCGTTCATATCGTTCCACCATCCGCGCACGCCGACGTCAACCAGGTCTGAAATCTGGTCTCCCCACCATCGGCGGGCGGCATCCGAGGTGAAATCGGGGAACGCGCAGCGGCCCGGCCAGACGTCGCCCGTGAAGATACGACCATCGGGATATTTCAGGAAGACGTTGGCAGCGAGGCCGGAGCGGTAGGCGGCATACATCGAATCTGTTTTTATACCCGGATCCATGATGACTGCAACCCGAAATCCCTGCGCGGCGAGATCACTGACGAGGCGGCGCGGGTCGGGAAAAGCAGAAGGGTTCCAGGTGAAGATCCTGTACCCGTCCATGTAATCGATATCGAGGTAAATGACGTCGCAGGGGATGTTGTTCTCGCGGAAGGTGCGGCTGATTTCGCGCACCCGGCTCTCCGGTGAATAGCTCCAGCGGCACTGCTGATATCCCAGCGACCAGAGGGGGGGAAGCGGCATGCGTCCGACGAGTTCGGTGAAGCGCGAGAGGATCGACTTTGGAGTCGGTCCGGCAAAGAAATAGTAGTCGAGGTCTCCTCCTTCTGCGCCGAAGGAGTACTGATCGCGGGATTCCTTTCCCATGTCGAAATTCGACCAGTAGGTGTTGTCAAAGAAAATCCCGTACGCCTTCCCCGCGCGCGTACAAATGAAGAAGGGGATTGTCTGGTACAGTGGATCGGTGGCATCGGTGTAGGCCGGTATGTCCGCGTTCCACATCGTCAGGTTCTTCCCGCCTTGCACGAATGACCCGGCTTTCTCCCCGAGTCCGTAGTAACGAGCGTCGGGCGGGTTGGATTTCCAGACGCGCACTTCCGCCCCTGCGGTTCCCGGTGCATCGCGGAGCGAATCGGGCTGCATACGGCTCATCCATGCCATGCCTTTCAGAGGGTGGTCGGCATTGAGCAGTGTGCCCGATCGGTCGTAGAAGGCGACGCGGACAGGTTTCTTCCCGATGCGGATCTGCAGAGCTGCGGTGGTTATCGTCAGTGCATCGGGGGCATCGGCAATTTCTGCGCGCACCGGAGGCCACACGGTCTTGACGACGGCCCATGATGGTGAAGGTGCGGGAGGCTTTTGTCCGGGCGCTGTCGGCGGGGTGAGGTGAACTCGCACAAGGTCGTCCGCAAGGACACTGATGGCAAGCGTGGCACCGGACGCCGTGAGCGTCACCGCGGTTCGTCCCTGCGCCGCAGAGAGATCCGCATTGCCGATCGTCTGCCATTGCCCCGCCACCGTTGCCGGTACAAGGAGTACGAGGAAGCAAAGGCGGAGGTGCGACATTGTCTTAGAGCGCGCGTTCGGTTGAATGATCGAAAAGGTGGATACGGGAAGTATCGACGAGCAATTCACACTGCTTGCCGACGACCGGTGCGTGGTCGGTCGCAATGCGTGCCACGAGCTGTGTGGATGCGCCAGTGGTGAAGTACACGAAGATTTCGTTGCCGACGGGTTCCACCACATCGATCATCGCCGGGATCGGCGCGACTGTCGTGACATCGGCGGGTTTGTGCATATGGATATGCTCGGGGCGGATGCCCAGGGTCACCGGTCCTGCGGACACGCCCTTCATCCGTTCTGCGACAGGAGAAGGCAGCGGGAGGGTCAGGGTGGCATTGTCCTGCCGGAAGGAGATCGTGCCGTTCATTTGTAGCCGGCCGGCGATGAAGTTCATCGTCGGACTTCCGATAAAGCCTGCGACGAACTTGTTTGTCGGATGGTGGTAGATCGTGAGGGGAGTATCGACCTGTTGTACGACGCCATCGCGCATCACGACAATACGGTCGCCCATAGACATTGCTTCGATCTGATCGTGGGTGACGTAGATCATGGTGGTCTGAAGGCGGTGGTGCAGCCGTGAGATTTCCGTACGCATCTGAACCCGGAGGTTGGCGTCGAGATTGCTCAGCGGTTCGTCGAAAAGGAAGACCTTGGGTTGCCGGACGATAGCTCTGCCGAGCGCTACGCGCTGGCGCTGGCCGCCGGAGAGCGCCTTGGGTTTCCGCTCGAGGTAGCTTTCGATACCAAGGATCTTTGCGGCTTCTTTGACGCGCTGGTCGATTTCCGATTTGCTGTACTTTCTGAGCTTCAACCCGAAAGCAAGATTGTCGTACACCGTCATGTGCGGATAGAGGGCATAGTTCTGGAAGACCATCGCGATGTCGCGGTCTTTCGGGGGGACGTCATTCACGATGCGGTCGCCGATGGTGACAGTGCCCGCGGTGATTTCCTCCAGTCCTGCAATCATCCTAAGCACCGTGGATTTGCCGCATCCGGAGGGTCCGACGAGAACGACGAACTCCTTGTCATTGATAGTTGCGGTGACGTCGCGAACAGCTGTGACTTTGCCGTCGTAGATTTTCGAGACGTTTTCGAGCTTCACTTCAGCCATGGGGAGCCTGTCGTGGGGGGTGAGGATACATGAATTCCGTTCACGATAATGTAAGGAATATAGGCACGGATGAAGGAAAACGCAACAGTGCGGGGATCTGAACAAAGGCCCAATAAATTGAACTGCCGGAAAAAATGTCTTGACTAATCTGCCCGAAACCTCTATCTTTGTGGAAGCGCTTCCAAAAAAGTTCACCTCCTTCACACTCGAATACTGAACTGCTCCCCATCCATGGGAGTTACTATCTACGATCTGGCGCGCGAAGCAGGCGTCGGTATTGGGACCGTTTCACGCTGTTTGAATGATCAGCCTCACGTCTCAGCGCCGACCCGTGCAAAAGTTCTCGCAGCAGCCATACGACTCAGCTACCAACCGCATGCGCAGGCCCAGCGCCTCGCGTCGCGCCGCACTAATACAATCTCCGTCATCATCCCTTCCTTCACGAACTACTTCTTCGTTCAGGTGCTACAGGGTGTGCAGGATCATGCGGCGGATTGTGGTGTCGACCTGATCCTCTATAGTGTCAATCATCCCGTACAGGTAGAGGAATATCTCCGTCGTTCGTTGCACCGCGGTCACGTGGATGGTGTGCTCTTTTTTTCCATGAAGCTTCCGGAGGTCCACGCGGCCCAATTCGAGCGGATGCATCTGCCGCTGGTTCTGGTGGATGCGTTCCATCCGAAGTTCGACTCCATCCGTGTGCAAAACCGCGACGGGGAGCTCGCGGCGACCCGGCATCTTGTGGGCCTGGGTCACCATTCCATTGCCATGATCAACGCGAATCTGTCTACCCAACCCGCACAGGAGCGATTGGAGGGATATCGTTTAGGCTTGGAAGAGGCCGGCATCCCGTTTCGATCGGACCTTCTTGTCATCGGCGAATCCAGTAAGAACGACGGATTCACCCGTGAGGCCGGACGCGAGTCCATGCGGCGCCTGCTGGAGAAGAACACGGGTCCGGACCGCGCCACTGCTGTGGTCATCGCGAGTGATGTACAGGCGATCGGAGCACTTGAGGCAGCGCGGGCGGCGCGCGTACGCATACCCGAAGATCTTGCGATCGTGGGGTTCGATGACATCGAGTTGGCGCAATACGCAGAGTTGACCACGATGCGACAGCCCATGTACGAGATGGGGCAGCTGGCGATGGAGAAGCTGATCCGCCGCATCAAAGAGCCGGGCGTCCCCCCGACGCTGTCGTTGTTTCTGCCGGATTTGATCGTGCGCCGGTCGTGCGGCGCTGTATCGCGCGTGGTTCAGGGCGAACCGGGCTTCACCGCCCAGCAAAGTGTTGATCCCTTGTTACAAAACGTGTAAACCTCCAGGAGCCCAATTCGTATGACGCACCGCTACCTCTTCTTCCTGCTCCTTGCAGCCGGAGTCCTCGGTGTTGCCCGGGCGGGCAATACCGGCAAGATCGCCGGTGTGGTCAAGGATGCCCAGACCGGCGAAATGCTGATCGGCGTGAACGTCGTCGTGGAAGGCACCACCATGGGTGCGGCCACCAACATCGAAGGGCAGTACTATATCCTGAACATCCCTCCGGGGAAATACACGCTCTTCGCGTCGGCCGTGGGATTTAACAAGTCGACCGTGTCGAATGTCTCGGTCTCCATCGACCTCACCACCACGATAGATTTCTCGATTTCCTCCCAGGTCGTGCAAAGCGAGGAAGTTGTTGTGACCGCAGAGCGTCCCCTCGTCCAGAGAGACCTGACCGCGAAGACCGCTGTCGTGGGAGGCGAACAGATCTCAGCCCTCCCAGTAACGGAGGTCGGCCAGGTTCTGCAGCTGCAGGCGGGGTTCGTGAACGGGAGCCTGCGTGGTGGGAGGAGCGGGGAAGTGGCTTACTGGATCGATGGTGTCCCCGTGACGGACGGTTTTAACGGCGGGCAGGTCGTCGAGGTGAACAAGAACCTCGTCCAGGAACTCCAGCTCATTTCCGGTGCGTTCAACGCCGAGTACGGGCAGGCGATGTCGGGAATCGTGAATATTGCCACCAAGGAAGGCGGCCCGAAATTCACTGGCGGGTTGGGGGTTTACGGGGGGCAGTATGTGACGACCAACGATGACACGCTGTTCCCCGGGCTGGACAAGTTCACACCGACGGCGATCCGCAATGTCGAGGCAAATCTGAGCGGGCCGATTCTGGGTGAAGATCTTACGTTCTTTGTGAACGGACGGTATGTTTATTTTGACGGATGGTTGAAGGGCATTCGACGGTTCAACCCGTGGAACATCTCCTATACTGATCCTCTTACACGGCAGTTTTATCTGAATCGGGACGCCTCGGGCCTGGCTGACAACGCGATCGTTCCGATGAACTGGAGCAAACGCTACTATGGCCAGGGAAAGTTGACGTGGCGCGCTTCTCCTGTCATCAAACTGAATGCCAATTTTATCTACGACAAGAAGGAGAGCAAGAGCTACGATCTGTTTACCGACCGTCACTCCTATTTCTACAATCCCGATGGCTATGGGACGAATCTCGAAGACAGCAAGACTCTTATCGTCCAATTCAGCCACACACTCAGTGCTTCGACATTTTATACGCTCGGTCTCTCGTGGTTCAACCACAACGCCAAGTACCGGCTCTATGATCTCGAATACGAGCCGTCGACAGACGGCTCCGGCGATCTGGTCGAAAAGTGGGATCCCGCCGGTCCACACTACGTGAATTCGCAACTCTTCCTGACGGATGACCCGTACAGTTTCTTCACCGGCGGGACGGACCTCGGTCTCAATATGCGTTCGACGACGACGCGGGTCGCGAAGCTGGACCTTTCCAGTCAGCTCGATAATTACAACCTCGTGAAGGTAGGTGCGGAATACCGCGAGCATAGTCTGTACTACGAGTCGATCAACCTGCAGCCGATACAGACCCAGTCGGCGATCGATCTGACCCGCGACAATCCGTTCATCCAAACCCGTATCCTGCCGCTCTCCTCGCTCTCCCACACGATGTACAACCGGGGTCCGCAGGAAATCTCGGCATACATTCAGGACAAGCTTGAATTCAAGGATTTCATCCTCAACATCGGAGTGCGGCTGGATTATTTTGACCCGCGCGGGTACGTGTTGAATGACGAGCACCCGGACCCGAATGACCCCATGCACTACACCTATACGGTCGACGATCCGAATATTTATTCTCCGATCAAGCCGGATAACATCGCGCGGACTCTCGAAGAGCGCAGGGTGTATTGGTACCGCCCCACGAAGGCAAGATACAAGCTCAGTCCCCGTATCGGGGGTTCATTCCCGATCACGGCCGAGGGTGTCGTGCACTTCTCCTACGGTCATTTCTTCCAGGTACCCCGGTTCGAACGTCTGTATGAAAATCCGGAGTTCAAGCTTCCTTCCGGCACGGGGAACCTCGGGGTTGTGGGCAACGCTGATCTTGAGCCCGAGCAGACCATCAACGGGGAAATCGGCGTGCAGCAACAGCTGACGGAAGACCTGTCGGTGGATGTGACGGCCTACCTGCGCGACATCCGGAACCTCACCGGAACGCGCTCCGATGAGATAGTGATCTTCGGTGGCAGCGCGAAATACAGCAAGTATGTGAACAGTGACTTCGGGTTCGTGAAGGGCATCGTGCTCACGCTCAACAAGCGGTTCGGAAGCGGGCTCTCAGCGACGCTGGATTATACCTACCAGGTGGCGAAGGGAAGTGCCTCGGATCCGCAGGAGGCGCGGAATGCCGTTGCCGGCGGATCGTTGCCCGAGGTGCAACTCACCCCGCTGGGCTGGGATCAGCGCCACACACTGAACGTCACCGCATCCTACGCGGCGACGGAATGGGGTCTCAGCGTCATCGGCCAGTACGGCAGCGGGTCACCCTATACACCGCGCCGCGCCGCGGACGTGACGACGCTGCTGACCAACAGCCAGATCAAGCCCGCATTCTTCAACGTCGACCTCCGTGCGTACTACGAGCTCCGTATTGAACCGGTGAAATTTGTTCTGTTTGCACGCGTGTTCAATCTCCTCGACATCAGGAACGAGAACGGCGTGTACGACGATACCGGACGGTCGGGATTCACCACTGACCAGGATCGCGTTCTCTTGACCAACCCACGTCAACTCATCAACACATTAGCAGCCTGGTACCGAAGGCCGAATTACTACTCCGAACCGCGTCGCATCGAACTTGGCATGAATCTGGAGTTCTAAATGAAGACTACACGTGCAATTCTCCTGCTGTTCCTGATCGGCCTCCTCGGTGCAGCGCATCTTCTGGCGCAGACGAGCGGGCGAGAAAACCGACGTTCGGCGGTCATGAACGGAAACCAGGTCAGATCCGTCTTCGGCAACTGGGGTGTCATCGGGCAACCTACCGATACGCGCCCGCGTGGCTCCTGGAAAGACGACAACAACGGTTACCTCGGGGATGTCAGCCCCTTCGTCGGTGTGGAAGTCAAATGGAACGACAGCTCATTCCGCTCGGTTGTCACCTCTCCGGTTTCCCGGCCGACACAACTCGCGGATCAGGACCCCGTGACGGGAAGGGATTGGACCTTTGAGCCGGTCGGCGGGTACTTTGGCGCGCCGCCCAATGAGAGCATTGCCCTCAGCAATGACAACGCGACCTGGCCGGCGCAGTGGCCCGACAAACTGGGCGACGCCGCAGACCCCGGTTGGAAGGGGCAATGGAACGGCTACTTCGGCAAACGCATCAGTGCCGACCTTGAGACGTACTACGTCATGGACGACAACAATGACGAGCGCTTCAACTTCGCGCTCAACAACCCCCGCGGCATCGAATTCAAACCCAACGCGGCGAATTCCGGCCGCAACGGTCTCGCGCTTGAAATGCGCGTCCGGGCCATGCAGTGGGCGCAATTCCTGGCCCAGGACAACATCTTCTGGCTTTATGAGATTTCCAACAAGGGGACGACCACCTATGACCGGGCGGTGTTCGGCATGCTGGTGGCGCACCAGGCCCTGGCCCTCGGCGGCGGCGGGC
>DAINBR010000169.1:0-7483 GCA_036732865.1 Bacteroidota bacterium
CAAGATCAACAGCTTCAACTATTTCGTGAAGGAGATTCTCGCGATCCGGGAAGTGCTGCAGTGCGCCGAACGCCAGCAGGCGGCAGTGCACATCGTACATGTTTCAACTCCTGACGGTGTTGCGGCGATCCGGGATGCCCGGACATCCGTACGCGTGAGCTGCGAGACTGCCCCCCACTATCTCTTTCTTGACGAGACGTGGTTGGAACGCGACGACGGGCACCGGTGGATTTGCTCGCCGCCGCTCAGAAGCCCGCAGATGCGGGCGGGAATGGCGACGTTGGCGGTACAGGGAGCAATCGATCTTTTCGCAACTGATCATTGCGCTTTTCGACGAAGCGACAAAGACGGACACTCGGCGTCGATCCGTGAAGTCCCCCATGGCATTGCCGGCATCGGAGCATTGCCTCACCTGGTGTTCGCCCTTTTTGCGGAAAGCGGCCATGATCCGATGCTCGAGGTGGCACGCCGGGTCTCGGCAAATCCAGCCCGACTTCTGGGCGCATATCCGCGAAAGGGGGTCATTCAACCCGGCGCAGATGCGGACCTTGCCATCTGCAGACTCTCCGCGGCCGCTCAGCCTGTGCGGTCGTCATTGGCTGACGTTCACGAGACGTTTCCGGGTGTATCGTCCCGGCTGCGTTTCGAACATGTGTTTCTCCGCGGTCAGGAAGTTGTGAGGCAGGGAACGCTTCTCAATCCCGGCCAGCGGAGAGGGAGGACCCTATGGCCGACATAGACCGGCGCGCATGGCGGAATGATGCCGTTGGCAAGGTGACAGGGCAAACGAAGTATACGGACGACCTGAAGTTCGTCAATATGCTGCATGCGGCGCCGGTGTACGCTGACTTTGTCCATGCCCGGCTGATCGCGGTGCATACGGATGCAGCCGAGCGAGCCGCGGGCGTTGTCCGCGTTCTGACTGCGCGGGATGTCCCCGGGTCCAACAGGGTCGGGCAGATAGTGGCCGACTTTCGTGTATTCGCCGACGACAAGATCCGCTACCATGGAGATGTTGTTGCGCTGGTTGTGGCACGAACCCGGGATGAGGCGATCAGGGCCGCCGGCCTCGTGCGCGTTGATGCGGAACCCTTGCCGGCCGTCCTCGACCCGGATGATGCTCTGCGTGATGGCTCTCCGCTGGTCCATGAGGCGCACGGGACGAACGTCGTGAATACGCACCGGGTCCGCCGTGGCGATGTCGAGGAGGGACTTCGCCGTTCCGATCTTGTGGTCGAAGAGCATTTTGAGACTCAGTTTGTCGAACACGCATATATGGAGCCCGAAGTGGCGGTGTGCCGGATGCGACATGACGGCGTCATGGAGGTCTATGGAAGCATGCAGCACCCCTTCAGCACGCGCCGGTTTGTGTCCGCGCTGCTGGGAATGCCGCTCTCGCGCGTGGAGGTGATCGGCACCCCCATGGGCGGAGGCTTTGGAGGGAAGGATGATACTGCCGCCATCGTCTGCGCTCGTGCTGCTCTGGCGGCAAAAGTCACCGGTGTTCCGGTGAAGCTGATGTACCGGCGTGATTGGTCAATCCGGGAAAGCTATAAGCGTCATCCCTACCGGGTGTCGTACACCATGGGCCTGACGCGCGACGGCGTGATCAATGCGGTGCGCTGCCGCATCCTCGCAGACTCCGGTGCGTACTGCTCGGTCACGCCGTGGGTGACATGGAGGTCCACGGTCCAATGCTGCGGTCCTTACGTTGTTCCCAACGTGCATTGCGACACGATCGCTGTGTACACCAACAATGTAGTGACCGGTGCAATGCGGGGATTCGGATCTCCCCAGATGAATTTCGTGGTGGATTCCATGATTGAAATTGCCGCCGACCGGTTGTCTTTGCCCGCCCTTGATATCCGCCGGAAGAACATGGTGAAACAGGGGAGCGTGACCATCACCGGACAGGAGCTGGATGATCACTCTGTGGCGATGCGGCAGGTGCTTGACTCTGTTGTGAAGGAATTTGACTATGAAGCCAAACTGACCCACTGCACACACGGCAAGGGAGACGATGAAGAGCAGTACGGCGTCGGACTTGCCATGAGTTACCGCGGTGTGAGCCTGGGTGCGGAGGGAGTGGACTTCTGTGCTGCGATGATCAATGTGCAGGCCGACGGGTCCGTTCTCGTGGAAACGGGCGTCCATGAAAACGGACAGGGCGCGGAGAGCGCCATGGTTCTGCTCGCTGCGAAGGAGCTCGGCATTCGCAGGGAGCGTATTCACTACCGTCGTTCCTCCACCTCGGTCATCCCTGACAGCGGGACAACTGTTGCTTCGCGTGGGACGATCATGGGCGGGGGCGCCGTGACTATTGCGGCCCGGGATCTCCGCAGGAGAATGGCAGACGTGGCGGCGTTGATGCTGCAATGCAGCCCCGAAGACATTGACTTCCGTGAGGAGCGCCTGACGGTCGAAGGAAACAGGAAGTCGGTGACATTTGATGAGACCGTGGCCGAGATGTTCCGCCGTCAGCAGTTCCCGCACGCCTTCGGCGTCTTCCAGGCACCCGCCGTAACCTGGGATGAAGAGCACGGTCAGGGGAAAGCGTACTTCACCTGGGTATATGGATGCCAGGCCGTGGAGCTGACGGTCAATCGGAAATCCGGAAAGGTGCGGTTGTTGAATGCTATCGCCGCCCATGACGTCGGTCGGGCGGTTAACCGCGATATGATTGAGGGTCAATTTTTCGGCGGCATGGCAATGGGCATCGGCTATGCATTGCACGAAGAACTTGTCCTGGACGGTGGGAGAATTGTCAACGCCAATCTCAATAGCTACCGCATTCCGCGATCGATGGACATACCCGAAATGCGGGCCATCATAGTGGAGAACCCGGATCCGAACTCCCCTTCAGGGGCAAAGAGCATCGGCGAGCCAACAAACGAACTCATGGCACCCGCGGTGGCAAATGCTATTTTCAACGCTACCGGCGTCCGTCATTATCGCCTGCCCATCCGCCCCGGAGGGACATCCGCGCACGCACCGGCATCCACGAGTGTCGGAGGATAGCATGACGATCACGGTCAACGGCACCGAGCACCCCGTCAGTGAGCGGCAGCGCACAAAGCGTCTCATCGAATTCCTTCGCGAGGATCTGGATCTGACGGGCGTCAAGAATGCCTGCGACGTCGGTGCCTGCGGGGCCTGCACGCTGCTGGTGGATGAGCAGCCCTTGCGCATTTGCACCAAACAGGTCCAGGACGTCGCCGGGCATCGTGTGCTGACCATTGAAGGACTGAAGGGCATCGACGGCGGGCTCCATCCACTGCAGCAGGCATTTATCGACGCCGGAGCAATCCAATGCGGCTTCTGCACACCGGGAATGGTATTGACCGCTCACGCCTTCCTCCTGCACAATCCGCGCCCTTCTCGCGCGGAGATTCGCCGGGCTATCTACTCCAACCTCTGCCGGTGCACCGGTTACCAGCAAATCGTGGATGCGATCGAAGCCGCAGCTGTTTTCTACGGAACCGTCCCGCGGACCCTCAGCCATCAATCCTGAATGCACTCTCATGCCTCATGATCAGGAACAACTCACGCCCGACTACATTGCCGAACTTGCGTCCGTTCGCCCCGCACTTTTCCAGAAGGACTTCCTGCTCACATGGGATCGCACGGACGACGAGTTGCGCGCGGTCATTACTGTCGCCGAGTGCCTGAAAGAACTCCACCGGCAAGGAAAGTCCTGCCGGGTATTCGATACCGGCCTCGCCATTTCCATATTCCGGGACAACTCCACACGGACGCGGTTCAGCTTCGCTTCCGCGGTAAATGCTCTCGGACTGGGTCTGGCAGAACTCGATGAAGTGAAGTCGCAAATCGCACACGGGGAAACCGTTCGCGAGACTGCAAATATGATTTCGTTTCTGGCCGAGGTCATCGGCATCCGGGATGACATGTATCTCGGAGAGGGTAACAGGTATATGCGCGAGGTCGGTGCTGCAGTGGAAGAAGGGCACGCGGAGGGAGTACTGCACCAGCGGCCGAGTATCATCAACCTGCAATGCGATATTGACCATCCGACGCAGACGCTGGCGGATCTCATGCAGTTGAAGACCTCTTTTGGATCGCTGGAATCGCTGCGCGGAAAAAAGATCGCGATGAGCTGGGCATACTCGCCGAGTTACGGCAAGCCGCTTTCGGTGCCGCAGGGGATCATCGGCCTCATGACGCGGTTCGGCATGGAGGTATCGCTCGCGTACCCCGAAGGATACGATTTGATTCCCGATATTGTGGAACGTGCCCGCAGGCAGGCAAGGGTAAGTGGCGGATCATTTACGGTGAGCCACTCCATGGAAGAAGCCTTTGCCGGCGCGGATGTGGTCTATCCGAAATCCTGGGCCTCATTCCGCGTGATGCAGCAGCGCACGGGTTTGCTCCGGAAAGGGGATCGTGCAGCACTTGCAGAATTGGAGCGCCAGTGCCTTGCGGAAAACGCGCGCCATCGGTCATGGGAATGTGATGACAGAAAAATGGCGTCGACCAAGGAAGGCAAGGCGCTGTACATGCACTGTCTCCCCGCCGACATCTCCGGTGTCAGCTGCGCAGAGGGCGAGGTGGCCGCACCCGTCTTCGAGCGTTACCGCATGGCGACCTACCGGCAGGCGGGGTTCAAGCCATTCGTCATCGCAGCGCTCATCGTTCTCACGCGCATGAACGACCCGGTGCAAGCGCTGGAATCAGTTATCCGGCGCGGCACGGCGCGCACTGCTGAGAAGTGGTAGTGAATCCTCCATACACGACCGAGAGAATCAGAAGGCCAATGTCAACGATCATCAAGACTATGTACCCGGATGTCATCAGGAAGACCGCCCGGCGTTGCCGCGACCGGCACATTGTCATCCCGACATTCAGTCAACTGCGCGATCCGGACACGATTCCCGCTGCGATCACACGGCGGCTTGCCGGAGTCGGGCTCTGGGATGTGAATCCACTGAACCTGTTTCGTATTACATGGAAAAACGACGTGGAGACCGGCGGATTCGGCGGGGTGAACTGGCTCGAAGTACCGGAGGAGATCACCGGCGTGCGCGCGCGTGTGATCGGTCTGACCGGCAAATTTTTCCCGACCGGAGCACACAAAGTGGGGGCCGCATTCGGTTGTCTGGTGCCGCGGCTGGTCAGCGGGGAGTTCGATCCGGAACGGGATCGCGCAGTGTGGCCTTCTACAGGCAACTATTGCCGTGGCGGCGCGTTCGACTGTGCGTTGCTCGGCTGCACTGCAGTGGCGATACTTCCGGAGGAAATGTCCCGCGAACGTTTCACCTGGCTGCAGCAGATCGGTGCGCAGGTGATCGCCACCCCGGGTTGCGAATCGAACGTGAAGGAGATCTACGACAAGTGCTGGGAACTCCGTGAAGATCCTGTGAACGTGATTTTCAATCAGTTTGACGAATTCGGCAATCCGATATTCCACTACAACGTGACCGGTCCGGCGGTGGAAGAAGTGCACCGGACTGTCTGTCCGGGCGCGCGGCCTGCCGCGTACATCTCGGCCACGGGTTCCGCAGGCACAATCGCCACGGGCGACTATCTCAAGAAGGTCTATCCCGGTGTGAAAGTTGTCGCCACCGAAGCGCTGCAATGCCCGACCCTCCTGATGAACGGCTTTGGGGGGCACCGCATCGAAGGGATAGGTGACAAGCATGTGCCCTGGGTACACAACGTCCGTTCCACGGATTGTGTGGCCGCGGTGGACGACGAAGACTGCATGCGTGTCCTGCGCCTGTTCAACGAAGAGCCCGGGAAAGCCGTGTTGGGCGCGTCGGGTGTTCCCAACGCCACTCTCGATGCCTTGCCATTGCTGGGCATCTCCTCGATCTGTAATCTCCTGGCCGCAATCAAGACGGCGAGGTATTACAATCTTACGGAGAAAGACGTCATCTTCACCGTCTTCACAGATTCCGCCGAGATGTATCACTCACGGCTCGAAGAACTGCGCATTGAGCGAGGCGCATACGCGGCACTTCAGGGATACCGCGACCTGGAAGGTCCATTGCTGCATCAGCGGACGGACTTTTTCAAGGAACTCACATACGTCGATCGCAGGGCGATTCACAACCTCAAGTACTATACCTGGGTTGAGCAGCAAGGCAAGACATCGGAAGAGCTCAATGCGCAATGGGACCCGGAGTACTGGACGGTGAAGTTTGAGGAAGAGGTCAAAGAGTTTGACGGATTGATCGCCAGGTTCAACACGGAAGTTGGTTTGCAGGTATGACCACCGGGAGCATCGGCGCCCTCGTTCTCGCGGCGGGGAAGGGCACGAGAATCGGCACGGCGAAACTTCGGCTTTCGACCGGAGGAGAGAGCTTTCTGCACCGGTGCGTGCGCACGCTCCATGCAGCAGGCGTCGATGTGGTGGCAGGTGTGGTTTCGCCGGAAGAAAGAGCGTGGGCGATCGCCGAGGTTCCCGGAACGCCACTCATGAGCAATCCATCCGATTCCGGAGATATGCTCTCCTCCGTAAGGTTGGGCTTGGACCTGGTTACGTCGTGCAAAAGCGTGGTGATACTGCCGGTGGATCATCCGTGTGTGCAGGCGGAAACCGTTAAGAAACTCGTCGCGGCCGGGCGGTCCGAAGGTGATGCGGTCATTAAACCATCATACCAGGGCCGAGCGGGGCACCCGGTGCTCATTCCTCGGACCCTTTTCGCCCGCGTGCTCTCATCCGGAGACCGCGACACATTGCACACGATTATCGCGGCATCGGGAGTACCGGTGACGCGACTTGTGGTTGACGATCCGGGTGTGTTGCGGAATATCAACACGCCGGGGGATTTGTCCGCTGTACCTTGAACGGAGACCTGATCGGTGATGCGAGATTTCTATGACGTGATGGCCGACGCGGCACGGGGGCATCAAGCATCCTGGCTGACAACCGTCGTGTCGACAACCGGCTCCACTCCCGCACGGCTGGGGATGAAAATGATTGTCTTTGCCGATGGCTCAATCCGCGGGACCATCGGCGGGGGAGAACTGGAAAAGCTCGTGATCGACAAGGTGATGGCCGGACGTCCCGTGTCGGAGGTGAAGTGGGGATTTGACCTGGGGAGCAGGACCGGGGCGGAATTCCCAACGGCGATGGTGTGCGGCGGCGTGGAGGAAATTCTGATCGAGCCTCTGCACGGTGGCGCCCCGCTCATCATATTCGGCGGCGGTCATTGCGGCATTGCGCTTTCGTGGCTTGCATCGTGGGTCGATTTCGATGTCACCGTGTACGACAACCGACCCGAGTGGGCCTCGACCGAGAAACATCCCCGTGCAGGCCGGACAATCTCCGGTCCATACGATGAGATCCTGTCCCATCTCACAGTTCCCGCACACGCGTATGCGGTGATCATGACTCATGGTCACCAGCATGACGGTACCGTCATCCGGCAGCTACTTAATCAGCCCTTCAAGTATATCGGCCTGCTGGGGAGCGCGAAGAAGATCCACGACAGCGCCTGGGGACGGATCGTCGCGTACGGGA
>DAINBR010000170.1:0-6941 GCA_036732865.1 Bacteroidota bacterium
CAAGCCGGCGATCGGACTCCCCCCTTCGCGGTCGTTTGAGCCACGCCCGCCACCGAACATCATTCCCCATTGCGCCACGTGGGCCAGCATACTGATCGCCCCGGCCATGGTTGCGGCAATGGTGCCGACGAGTATGTCCCTGTGTTTTACGTGGGAAAGTTCGTGCCCCAGCACGCCTCGCAATTCGTCACGCGAGAGCATTTTCACAATCCCCTTCGTAACAGCCACCGCTGCGTGCTCCGGATTCCTGCCTGTCGCGAAAGCATTCGGCTGCTCCCCGTCGATCAAATAGAGTTTCGGCATAGGCAACCCTGCATTACCAGTCAGCTCCTGCACGGTCTGAAAAAGCTCCGGTGCGTCCGCCTGTGTGAGTTCATGTCCACCGTACATCCGCAACACGATCTTGTCGCTGAACCAGTAACTTCCGAAGTTCATCACTACCGCCATGACGAAGGCTATCATCATGCCGCTCTGTCCACCAATGAGATTGCCCACGACGACGAGGAGCACCGTCATGATGGCCATGAGCATGAAAGTCTTCATTGTATTCATTGTCTACTTATCCTCCAGAGAAATCACTTCGCAATTTCGCCGTCGAAGAGACGTCACGTTCAGATTCCCGGCCTACGTGTCTGCTTCCAAACAATTCTCCCAGCGGGGGAGTTCAGGGACCCTGGAACAGTATAAAATAAAGGTTTCTTTCGAGGCATGCAAGATTCGAGGGGTTGCAGGACACTTATGCTAACGTCTTTAGGCTCAATGTGATATCCTTTTCGAGTTCAATCACGGCATAGCATCCTTCCTTGACTGAACCGCAGTTAACCATCTTGCTCAAGCCAAGTGTGTCCTCTCCCGCGGACTCATGTATGTGTCCGCAGATGACCAGGTCGGGCTGCCGCAATCGTATGAAATCTCTTACGGCTATACTGCCGACATGCTTTCCGCTCCTGATTTTGTCCAGCTTTGTTTCATGCGGAGGAGCGTGGGGCACGAATACCTTGGTGGGAGCATCGGCGACTTCGGCGAATCCCTTTTCGGCGAGCGCGAGTATCTCCTCTTCCGCTAGCTCAAAAGGTGTATGGAGAAACGAGTGTGGTCCTCCGGAGACCCCGAAAAACCCTGCGTTGCCGATACGCACTCCCTTGCCGTTTATGCTGATCTTTGCCCCGGCGAAGCCCTCATCGATTTCACGTGTGTCCATGTTGCCTGCCACGGCCAGGACGGGCTCCGTAATTGCCCGAAATCCGGCAACAGCATCGAGAGCCTCCTCCCGGGTTCCGAACGTGGTGAGATCACCTGCCATGATCACGAGATCGATTCCCCGCTCCGCCCGCAGGATCCGTTTCGCAAGTTCATAGGCACCGTGTATGTCGGACAGGGCGAGTATGCGCATAACTTGAATCCCAGATGGATGCGTTGTAGATTGAAGTGCCTTCAGGCAACAATTTCGGAAAGCACCATGCTGGCATTTTTGCGGGATCTGTGGATCTGGGCTGCGATCATCGTGCTGATCGTGCTCTGGCTCCCTTTACTGGCGATCGTTCGTTTGTGCGACCGGGATCCCGCCTTGTACTCCACGGGGAGGTGGTTCCGTCGCCTCGGTGCTGCGATGACACGGGTGAATCCGGCGTGGAAGATCACCATTCGGGGCCTTCCTCGTCAGTATGAGCGGAAGGCGGTAGTCGTTGTAAGCAACCATCAATCGCTGGCAGACATTCCGGTGCTCTCCCGGTTGCCCTGGGAGATGAAATGGGTGGCCAAGCGTGAGCTTTTCCGTTTGCCGATCGTGGGGTGGATGATGAGGCTTGCAGGAGACATCTCCCTGGAGCGGGGTGATGCCCGGAGCGGCGCGCGGGTGCTGGCGCATGCAGGACGCTATTTGAAAAACAATTGCCCCGTCATCATTTTTCCTGAAGGTACCCGATCGCCTGACGGCCTGGTGGGCAACTTCACCGATGGTGCGTTTCACCTGGCCATCGCCGCCCAAGTTCCCATCCTCCCTATAAGCGTCGAGGGGACCAGCAATGCGCTGCCGAAGAAGAGTTGGCGATTCCGCAATACTGCCCGGATTTCGGTGACAGTGTTTCCGGAAGTGTCCACTGCCGGGCTGGAGCGCGAGGATGTCCCCGCATTGCGCGAGAAGATACGTGCAATCATCTGTGAGAGTATTGCAGCTTCGCGGGGGGTTGCACAAGCTTCAGTCGATGCCGCGTCCCGCCTTCGAGGGGCGCCGCGGAGCTAGTGTCCCTTCCGGTTCACCGCCCCACTACCCGAGATACGGCTTGAGCTTGTCCAGGAGAGCCCTTTTGGGCATTGCACCGATCAGTTGCTCCGCCACTTTCCCCCCCTTGAAGAGCATGAGCGTGGGGATGCTGCGGATGCCGAACTTCATCGAGGTTTCGGGATTATTGTCAACGTCAACCTTGACCACTTTGATTTTGCCGTCGTACTCCGCTCCTATCTCTTCCACGACGGGGGCGATCATTTTGCATGGGCCGCACCAGACGGCCCAGAAATCAACCAGCACCGGGACGTCAGACTTCAGTACTGCGGAATCGAAACTCGCATCCGTTACCTCAATGGGCTTCATAGTTTCTCCTGGTTTTCATGGTCTGGTCGACAGATCCCCGATAAATCGTACGCTGTGATCCCCCAAAAGGAGCTGTGCTCCCTCCTTGAACTGCTCCGTCGGATCCACTTTGTATCGCGGTGAATGAAACATGCTCGGCCGTTGCTGAGTTCCCTCTAGTGAAATGTAGCAGGGGCAGTTCCCGGGGTGTTGTTCCAACAAAATCCTCAGGTCGTGAATCGCCTGCTCGCGTATTCCATCAACGTTAATCGAGAGAATCACGCTCCGGGTGAACCTCTCCTTCACCTTGCTGATGGGGTAGACTTCGTTCACGAGAACGCGCAGCTGATCGCCATTCAGTTCTCCCTTCCCCACGACCATGACGATGGCATCCGGGACCAGCAGATGCTGATACTTGGCGTAGGGATCGGAGAAGACTATGCATTCACACCTCCCGGTGAAGTCCTCAATGGCCACGAAAGCCATCATGTTATTGCGCCGGTCCGGTTTCCTCCGGACTGAGGTGACGATGCCGCACGCGCGCACCGTCGCGCTGGATTTCAAATCCCCCACTTCGCCCAGATGAACGGTCGCGAACTGCTTGATCTCGTCTTCATATTTCAGGAGCGGGTGGCCCGAGACGTAGAGGCCGACAACGGACTTTTCCTTCGCCAGTTTTTCCGATTCACTCCAGGGTGCGGCGTCACCGAGCGGGGGGAAGCTCACATGCGCCGGACTCTCTTCCCCGAAGCCGAAGAGGCTCTCCTGGCCGGTTGCGCTTTGGCTTTGCGCCATCTGCCCGAACTGCATTGCGCGGTCCACATTCTCCAACAGCAATGCCCGGTGCCCGGGCAGTGAATCGAACGCACCGGCCTGTATCAGGCTCTCGAGGCATTTGCGGTTCACCAGGCGAAGGTCGACACGCGAACAGCAGTCGAACAGATTCCTGAACGGGCCGTCCGCGCGGCGAGCCTGCACCACGTTGTCGATTGCGCTTTGCCCTACGTTTTTGATGGCCACCAGTCCGAAACGAACGGAACCGTTCACGACGGCGAAATCTTTCCCGCTCTCGTTGACGTCCGGGGGCAGAACACGGATTCCGCTGTGCCGGCAATCGTCGATCAACGGCGGGATCTTGTCCGTATTGCCAATTTCAGAGGTCAAGGTCGCGGCCATATACTCCGCGGGATAGTGTGCCTTCAGGTACGCGGTCTGGTAGGCGATCACTGAGTAGGCGACACTGTGCGATTTGTTGAAGCCGTACGACGCAAACTTCTCGATGAGGTCAAAAATGTCCTCTGCCGGCTGCTTTTCCATACCGCGGCTCACGGCGCCGTCAACAAACTCCTTCTTCATGTTCGCCATGAGGTCTTTGTCCTTCTTCCCCATGGCACGCCGCATGAGATCTGCTTTGGCCAGTGAAAAGCCGGCGACTCCGCTGGCGATCTTCATGACCTGTTCCTGGTACACGATGACGCCGTAGGTCTCCTTCAGGATCGGTTCCAAGGTCGGGTGCGCATACCTGATTGCCTGCAGGCCGTGTTTGCGGGCGATGAAATCTCCGATCATTTCCATCGGACCGGGGCGGTAGAGTGCGTTCATGGCGACGAGGTCACTGATACATGTCGGCTTCAGCTTTCTCAGCCAGTCGCGCATACCCGTGCTCTCAAACTGGAAAACGGCGACCGTATCGCCCCTGGAAAACAGCGCGAACGTCTTCTGGTCGTCCTCAGGAATTGCATCCAGATCGATTGCCACACCATGGTTTTCCCGGATCATGCGAAGGGCATTCTCCATTACGGAGAGTGTCCGAAGACCCAGGAAATCCATCTTCAGGAGCCCCGCCTTTTCGAGGTCCTTCATATTGTACTGCGTCATCACCTCGGTCGTCGGGGTTTTGTAGAGCGGGACATAGTCGGAGATCGAGCCGGGGGCGATCACGACGCCGGCCGCATGCATGCCTGCATTGCGGTTCAAACCCTCCAGCGCCATGGAAGCTGAGACCAGGATCCGCATCTTCTCGTCGGCGCTTTCCTTCACCCATTTGAGGTCGGGGATCGTCTCAAGGGCGTCTTTGAGGGGGCGGACCTTCCCCTGCTCCACGGGGATCAGTTTGGTAATCGACTCGATCGTGCTGAGGGGGATGCCCAGCACACGTCCCACGTCTTTGAGCACGGCCCGTGCTGAGAGGGTGCCGAAGGTGATGATTTGCGAGACTGAATCGGCGCCGTATTTGTCACGCACGTACTGGATCACTTTTTCCCGTTTGTCATCGGCAAAATCCACGTCAATATCCGGCATGCTGATGCGGTCGGGATTGAGGAAGCGTTCGAACAGAAGATCATACTTCAAAGGGTCGACATTGGTAATCCGGAGTGAATAAGAGACGATGCTCCCGGCAGCACTCCCGCGCCCCGGGCCCACGGCGACACCCATTTCGCGTGCTGCGCGGATGAAATCCTGCACAATGAGGAAGTACCCCGCATATCCCATCTTCTTGATGACACAGATTTCATGCTCCAATCGCTGCACCATTTCGGGCGTATGTTGAGGGTATCTCTCCGCAAAGCCCTTGCGCGCGAGCTGCTCGAAGAAATCATCCAGCGTCTCTGCACCTGAATCCGCCGGTATCGGGAACTGGGGCATTTTGTTCCCTTTGAGCGAGAGTTCCAGATTGCACTTCTCCGCGATCTCCAGGGTCGAAGAAATAGCCTCAGGAAAATCTCTGAAGAGATCGGTCATCTCCTTGGTAGACTTGAAGTAAGCCTGGTCAGTCTGATACCGCAGTTTGGCATAATCCTGTGTCGTTCCGGCTGTGGAATCCGGGATCAGGAGCAGGATGTTGTGCGCGATTGCGTGATCATGGCTAAGGTAATGGATGTCGTTGGTGCCGACCAGCTTGAGTCCAAGGTCCCTCGCAAGTTTCGGAGCTTTCCTTCGGACCGTCGCCTCGCGATCGATGCCATGGTCCTGGATCTCGATGTAGAAATCATCGCCAAAAATATCCTTGTAGATTTCCGCTGCCTCGTAGGCTTCCCTGTCGTTGCCGTTTGCGAGGTGGGCGGATACCACTCCTCCGGCACATGCAGAGGTTGCAAGGAGTCCCTCGCGGTACATGCGCAGCAAATCGGCGTCAATGCGCGGCTTGTAGTAAAACCCTTCCAGGTGTGCGATCGTGCAGAGCTTGATGAGGTTCTTGTACCCCACTTCGTTCTTGGCGAGCAGAACCAGGTGGTGATATGCTGCCCGTTTCCCGCCAGATTCCGTTTGCTGCGTGCTCCGATCCTGACGATTTCCCTTTGTCAGGATGTATGCTTCCATGCCTATGATCGGCTTGATGCCGGCCTTCTGAGCCTTCTTGTAGAATTCGATGGCTCCGAACAGCACCCCGTGGTCGGTCAGAGCAATCGCGGGCATTTTCTCCGCCACGGCGGCGGCAATCAGGTCGTCGATGCGGCATGCTGCATCAAGGAGGCTGTAGTGCGAATGATTGTGCAGATGAACAAACTGATTCATTGGATTTTCCGGCGAAACAGACAGCGTCGCGTCGACGCCCGGGATCTCGTGTTCAACTCACTGGACACACCAGGGGAAACTTAGGAGCAACGGTCCGTGAAGTCAAGAGCTACGGTTGACTACTTTTACACATTCTTTGCAGAGAAGCAGGTGGACAACGGACAGAGTACCTCGAATCTTCCGTCGATGAAGCGGCCAAGCCCCGCAGTCACAAGGGATTCACGACAAGCAGCTTAAGTTCGGTCATCTCCTCCATCGCATATCTCACACCTTCTCTCCCAAACCCTGAGTCTTTCACTCCGCCATACGGCATATGATCAACGCGGTACGTGGGGACGTCGTTCAGTACCACTGCTCCCACGTCCAGGCGATCATATGCCAGCAATGCTTTTTGCAGGCTTCCGGTGAAGACCCCGGCCTGCAGCCCGTAGTCAGAGGCGTTCACGCGATCCAGCGCCTCTTCGAACCGATCGTACGGCTCGATGGTCATCACTGGGGCAAAAGCCTCAAGGCAACTCACTTTCATTTCGGGTGAGACGTTCTCAAGTATGGTTGGACTGAGAATCGCACCCTCCCGTACACCCCCGTAAGCAATACGTGCACCGCCTGAGATGGCCTCACGGATCCAGTCTTCGATTTTCACGGCTGCCGCCTCGGTAATCAGAGGGCCGACGAGGGTGTGCTCCAGGAGAGGATCTCCCACCGAAAGCGCCGAGGTGAGGGCAACCAGCTGTTCCCTGGCGCGCTCCCAGATTGACCTGTGCAGATACACACGTTGCACGGAGATGCACGACTGCCCTGCATTTGCGAACGCGCCATTGACAATCTTGCGCAAAGTCGGTTCCAGGTCCGCGTC
>DAINBR010000170.1:6951-7443 GCA_036732865.1 Bacteroidota bacterium
CGTCAGGTTCCACGATGACACCTGCGTTCCCACCCAATTCGAGTGTCACGTGCTTCTTCCCGGCCTTCTCTTTGAGTCCCCAGCCAATGGGAGGACTCCCCGTGAAGGTAATCAACTTAATTCTATTATCAGTAATGAGTTGACTGCACTCGGCTCCAGCACAGGGTATGACATTGAATGCGCCTCTCGTCAACTTCGTTTGCTCCACGATCTCGGCCAGCATAAGTGCTACCTGGGGAGCGTTGGAGGATGGTTTTAGCACGATGGTATTGCCTGCTGCAATCGCGGGCGCCACCTTGTGCGCAACCAGATTCAGAGGGAAGTTGAACGGTGTTATGGCCCCGATCGGTCCGAGTGGAAAGCGCCGGGCGAGTCCGAATCTGCCGACCGACTGTGCATTCAGATCCAGCGGGAGCACCTCACCTCCCATACGGCGTGCTTCATCGGCGGCTATCGAAAAGGTGAATATGCTCCGGTCTACTTCCGCCCGGG
>DAINBR010000171.1:0-7370 GCA_036732865.1 Bacteroidota bacterium
CCATGACGTGAAACCCCACAAATACCGCAAGAGCACCGAGTGCAACCGACCCGCGGAACCATTCATCGCGCAGGAGGGTGAACACCCGCCATTCCGTCAAGGCGATTTTCACAAAGAGCGCATATACCGCGCAAAATCCCACAACCCCGAGCGTGACGAGTATCTGCAGCGGTACGTTGTGGAGATGGCCGTGATGTTCCGGATTGACGACCGTCGCATAGCGATCGTAGTGTTCCCGGAGATCAATGTCTCCCACACCCAGGATCGGGTAGTGTGTGAAGATGGTGATTCCCGTCGACCAGAGCATGATGCGCGTGGCATTTTCCGGGTGCTGGACATCGGTGATGCTCGCAAGCCGTTGCTGAACGTACGGTGGCGCGAAGAGCCACAGAAGGGCGGCCAGCAGGATTAGGGGTATGATCAGTTTAACGTTGCGGACCAGCGCAATGAACAGCATTCCCGCAGCAGCCGCGACGTAAGCGCCACGCGTCACCGTTGCATAAAGGGCAATACCCATCGGTATGACAGCGAGCATCCCGGCAATGCGCCACCGCGTCGGCGCCCGCGGGTGCACGACGAACGGCAGGGTGAGCAACAAAGCGATCATCAACAGTTCCGACGTCGTCATGTAGAATTGGAAGATGCCCAGCCGCGTGACTCCTCCCGTATCGTCCACCATGAGGGCCTGGAGGAGCTTCCCGACTCCGAGAATCGACACGGCGGTGGCTGTGCCGAGCAACGTCAGCACCACCAGCTTCGCCTTGCCTTCCGTTGTGACGTGTGTTGCGAAGAAGTAGACCACGGCAATCAGCAGCAGTCGTTTGGAGAAGAGTAGTGACTGTGCAAAGTTTTCGGAGAATGCCGTGGAGAGAAACTCCGCCGCGATCCAGGCAAGAAAGAACCAGTCATACGGTGTCGCCACGACAGGCCATCGGCGCTCCAGGATCATCAAGATGATCCAGCAGAGTGCCATCAGGCCCAAAGCCAGGGAATTTACGGCGATGGAAAAGTAGCATGAGGCGAGAAACAGCAGCATGGCCCCATCCATCACACGGCGTACGGTGATCATGTCAGACCCGGAACTGGAGGTCGAACAATTTCTTGTAGAGCCCACCCCGTTTCTTCAGGAGGTCTTGATGCTTCCCTGTTTCAACGATCTTCCCCCCCTCGATCACGACAATCCGATCAGCATGCTGGACTGTCGACAGGCGATGCGCGATGACGATGGAGGTTCGCCCGGTCATCAACCGTTCGATGGCTTCCTGCACGAGTATTTCGGATTCAGTGTCGAGCGACGACGTGGCCTCGTCGAGGATAAGGATCGGCGGATTCTTCAGAATCGCCCGCGCGAGAGCAAGGCGTTGTCGTTCACCCCCGGAGATCTTCACGCCCCGTTCACCGATGAGGGACTCGTAGCCGTTCGGCATCGCGCTGATGAAGCCGTGGGCGTTCGCGGCTTTTGCCGCCTCTTCGATACGCTCGATGGAGCAGTCCTCGAGTCCATACGCAATGTTGTTCCTCACGGTGTCGTTGAAGAGAATCGTTTCTTGGGTGACGATCCCTATGTTTTCACGCAGCGACTTCAACTCGACATCACGGAGGTCCAGACCATCGATCATGATGACACCTCCCGTCGGGTCATAGAACCGGGGCACAAGATCCACGAGGGTGCTCTTCCCTGCTCCGCTGGGGCCAACCACCGCGACCACATCGCCTTTGTTGATACGGAGGGAGACGCCTTGCAGCACGGGATCTCCATCGACGTAATGGAAGGAAACGTTGCGGAACTCGATGGAGGATTGGAATTCGTTCAGGCGCTGCGGCGTTGCGGTATCCCTGATACCTGGTTCTGTATCAAGGATTTCGAAGACCCTCTTCCCGGCGGCAGTGGCCTCCTGAATCCGGTTATTGACGCCGCTCAGTTCTTTTATGGGTGGCATCAGCTGGAAGACCGCAAACAGAAACCCCAGAAACTCGCTCGCCTTGAGGGCCTCATGTTGCAGGACCTGCATGCCGCCGTACCAGATAATCACCGCGCCTGCGGCGGCGCTCAGAAATTCCGTGCTGGGGGATGCCAGATTCCGTATCCGCGTCACCCTCAGGATCGTATCGAGATAACTCTGCCCGACCCGGGCGAATTTCTTGTTTTCGAAATCCTCCATGCCGAATGCCTTGACGACCTTTACGCCCGAGATGGTCTCGTGGAGCACGGAGGTCAGGTCGGCTATGCGTTCCTGCACAAGGCCGGATTCCTTGTGCACCCTGCGCCCGATCCAGGCAATGATCACCGTGGCAAGCGGAAACACCACGAACGCAATCAACGTCATCTTCCAGCTGATGATGAGGGTGATCGCCAGATAAACGGCGATGAGCAACGGCTCGCGGATCATCGTTTGGAATGTCGCCGAGATCCCGGTATTGATCACCGGCACATCATTCATGATGCGCGAGATGAGATTGCCGGTGCGCTCGTTGCTGAAATAGGCGAGAGGGAGCGCATGAATATGGCGGTACAGGGTGTTCCGCACGTCGCGGATCAATCCCTGCTCCACAGCCATCATCAGGTTGGACTGCAGGTAACCGAAAATATTCCGGAAGAAGAAGGCAACGACGACCACGATGCAGATATTGAAAAGCGAATCAATGGGATTCGGGCGAAACACGAGTTGCTGGAACCCCTCGGCCAGACCGTCCTTGAGATAGACTATCCACTCGGGAAGGAACGAGGCGCCGGATTGGCTCACGGCGGCGGTCGCGGGCGCGGCCGTGGGCTGAAAGAACAGCGTCTCCAGCAGCGGAATGGTCAGGTAGATCGACATGCCACTGAACAGAGAAAACATGACGGAGCACGCCATCGATGCAACGAGCTTCAACCAGTAGGGGCGCAGATACTTCAGCACACGCCTGTAGATGGTCATGCCTTCCTCTTGAGGATGTTCAGCTCCGCGTTGGTAATCGGCGGGAGCTGGCCCTTTCCCTCCGCCTGGTGCATCCGGTATTCCCAGAGTTTGGCATACATCAACATCGCATACGTGGCGTCCAGCAGGGCAAGCACGAAGCCGTGGAAGCCGTCCTTGTACCCTTTTCTCGAAATGAACATGCGGAGAAAATGCGACAGAGGGTTGAGAATAAGGTGATGCCACCGTACCTCAATGTCGGGTCGGTCCCTGAGTTTGTTCGACACGTGCAACGAGGTATACTCATTCATTTTCTCCACGTACGCATAGATCGTCTCATAGGTGTGATGATAGAGGTACCCTTTGAGATCCCCCCGCTTTCCTTTCGTATTGAATCCCCCGTGTATCTCCTGGTGTTCGGGATAGTAACTGTCGCGCCGGAAGAACCTGAACTGGTTGTCGGGAAACCAGCCGCCGTGTTCGATCCAGCGGCCGAAAGCCCGGGGCTTTCGGATAAATGTGAAACCAGCGCAATCCGTTCCTTCGCGCAGCACCTTCTGCACCTCGGCTTTCAGCTCGGGGGACATCTCTTCATCAGCATCGATGACGAAAATCCAGTCCCCGGTCGCATACCCGATTCCCCGCTCCACCTGCTTGCTCGTGCCGGGGTACTCGTGCTGGTAGACCTTTGCGGCATACTTCTTTGCCAGCGCCGCTGTCCCGTCGGTGCTGAAGGAATCGACAACGACAATTTCATCGGCCCAGCTGACGCTCCCGAGACACCGGTCAATGTTGCGCTCCTCGTTCAACGTCACGAGGACGATGGTGAGTCGTTCCATTGCTTACCGCACAACGATATTGACAAGCTTGTTCTTCACGACGATGATCTTGACGACCTGTTTGCCTTCCGTGTATTTCCGTATGCCCCCGTCAGCGGCGGCGAGCCTCTTCAGTTCGTCCTCCGGGGCCGTCGCCGGAACGGCGATCTTGCCGCGGAGTTTGCCGTTGACCTGGAGGACCACCTCGACCGTATCACGCTGAATCCGCGCCGGGTCGTACGAGGGCCAGGGCGCATAGGTCAGGCTCGTTGCATGCCCCAGCTTTTGCCAGAGTTCTTCTGCCAAGTGCGGCGCAAAGGGCGCGAGAAGGAGAACGAAGGGCTCCAGCACCGCCCGCGGCCGGAGGTCCGCCTTCATCACTTCGTTCACAAAGATCATACACTGCGAGATTGCGGTGTTGAAGTGGAGAGTCTCAATGTCATCACCCACCTTCTTCACCGTTGCGTGGAACAGCCGTTCGAGTTCGGGCGTGGGGGTGTCGCTATTCAACCGGGGATCCGTGTTACCAAGTTCATCGATGTACAGTCGCCAGACACGGTTCAAAAACCGGAAAACTCCGTCGACCCCCCTCGTGTTCCAGGGCTTCATCTCTTCAAGGGGTCCCATAAACATCTCGAACAGCCGCATGGCATCGGCACCGTATTCCTTCACGACTTCGTCAGGGTTCACGACGTTGCCCCGGGACTTCGACATCTTGCGGGAATCCTCACCCAGGATGGTTCCCTGATGGCGGAGCTTTATGAACGGCTCCCTGGTGCTCACGTGCCCCAGATCGAACAGCACCTTGTGCCAGAACCGGGCATACATGAGATGCAGCACGGCATGCTCCGACCCGCCGAGATAGAAATCGACGGGCATCCAGTAGCGTTCCAGTGCCGGATCACAAAATGCCCGGGAGTTGGCTGGATCAATGAAACGGAGATAGTACCAGCACGACCCCGCCCACTGGGGCATCGTGTTCGTTTCGCGACGTCCCTTCAGGCGTGTTATGGGATCAACGACGTCGATCCAATCGGTCGCGAGAGCCAGGGGAGATTCCGTCGTGCCGCTCGGCTGGAACCTAGCCAGCTCCGGGAGCAGAAGAGGCAACTCCTCCTCCGCCAGTGGCTGCATGGTGCCGTCTTCGAGGTGAATGATGGGAATCGGCTCCCCCCAGTACCGCTGGCGCGAAAAGAGCCAGTCCCGCAGTTTGAATTGCACGACGGGGGTTCCCAAACCCCGTTTCTCCAGCCAGGCGACGATGCGTGATTTTGCCTCGGGTGTCCCCAGGCCATTCAGCGACACCTCACTGTTGGCGGAGTTCACCGCTACCCCGTCGCCGGTGTAGGGCTCCAGTTGCACATTCCCCCCGCTGACGACTTCCACAATTGGTAGCGCATATTTACGGGCAAAAGCGTAGTCCCGTTCGTCGTGTCCGGGCACGGCCATGATCGCGCCTGTACCGTATCCCATCAGCACGTAATCAGCAATCCAGACGGGGATCTGAGCGCCGGTGGCTGGATTCACGGCCATCCCTCCCGTGAATACGCCTGTCTTGTTCTGTTCAACATCCCGCTCTCGCTCGCTTTTGCGGCGGGCCTGTTCGCGGTACTCTTCCACCTGTTCGCGTTCCGCCGGGGTTGTCAATGCATCCACGAGAGGATGCTCCGGAGATAGCACCATATACGTCGCCCCGAAGACTGTGTCAGGACGTGTGGTAAATACACGGAAGTATCCCGTCTGGCCTGCGATCGGAAAATCCATCATGGCGCCCTCTGACCGCCCGATCCAGTTCCGCTGCTGTTCGAGCGTCGATGCGGGCCAGTCTAGGTCCCGGGCATCGTTGAGCAGTCGTTCCGCATAGGCGGTAATCCGCATCATCCACTGCTTCAAGGGACGGCGCTCCACGCTGTAGCCCTTCTCGACCCACTCGTCGACCTCTTCGTTGGCCAGAACCGTGCCGAGCCCTTCGCACCAGTTGACGGGGATTTCCGCAAGGTAGGCGAGCCGGTAGCGCGCAAGGATGTCCTGACGCTGCTGACGCGTCATCCGTTGCCACTCTTCGGGCGCGAACGGCGTATCTTCCGGAAGGCCTGCGGACCCCCGGGCCGCGAGGCGGTCGATGAGCGTTTGGACAGGACGGGCTTTGTCAGCCTCCTGATCATACCAGGAGTTGTATATCTGCAGGAAAATCCATTGCGTCCATTTGTAATAGGCGGGATCGGTGGTATCCACTTCCCGCGCCCAGTCGTAGCTCAACCCCAGCATTTTGATCTGACGCCGGAATGTCGCGATGTTCTGCATCGTCGTGGTGCGCGGATGAATGTTGGTCTGCATGGCATACCGCTCCGCCGGCAGGCCGAACGCGTCCCAGCCCATCGGATGCAAGACGTGGAAACCGCGCATCCTCTGGAAGCGTGCAACGATATCCGTGGCGGTGTATCCCTCCGGGTGGCCGACGTGCAGGCCTGCCCCGGATGGGTAGGGATACATGTCGAGGATGTAGAGTTTGGGTTTCGGGGAGAGTGGATCCGTCCGGAACGACTGATGCTCGTCCCAGTACGCTTGCCACTTAGGTTCAATCGTCGCGAAGGGGTACGCCACTGCTGTCTTCCTTGGTGCTGGTCGTTGGTGCGTGTTGGGAAACTTGCGATTCCTCGAGATACAGGCGTGCAGTCATGAGACTGCCGAGCCGCAGGCGCGCCCGGAGTTCATCGGCGGTGGCACCATGGCGCGCGAGGAGCACGGCCGCGGTGTGCCGGAGGGAGAACGGGGTGATGCGGCGGTCGGGGTGCTGTTTCAATCCGGCGGAGACCAGCGAAGCATTGATACGGTCGCGCACACCCCGCGTGGTCATACGTTGGCCCCGGGTACGGTTGCCGGCGCTGGCAAAGAGCGGCTCCGCCGCGTCTGGATGCCCGCGGAATGAGAGATACTGATCGAGGGCAACACGCCCCTCCGGCAGCACCAGCACACGTTCGTCCTTCTGCTTCCGGCCTTTACCTTGCACCATCATCCATCGACCGTGGTCGTCATCCGTCAGATCGCGGATGTCGGCACGCACGAGTTCGATTTCAGACAGGCCACACTGGAGCATGAGCAGCATCATGGCATGGTCTCTGATGCCGCGCTCATCGGATGCATGTGCGCCCGCGAGCAAGATCTGCACTTCCTCCTCGCTCAAAAAATCACGCGAATGGGTCGCCGGCCGGCGATTGCCCCCGACGTACCGTGCTGGATTATCCTCCAGAACCTTCCGGTCCACCAGGTAGGCGCAGAAACGGCGCAATGCGGTCAGGTATGTGGAGACCGACACCTCCGACAGTTTTCTCCGGGCGGCCAGGTAGTGTTTATACCGGCGCACATCCTTCACGCGGAAACGGAAATGCGGGTCACGGGGGAACCACCGGAGGAATTCACGAAGCGCGCGCGTGTATGTACCGCGGGTTTCCGGGGTGTCTCGCCTGAGGCTGGCAACGAAACCATCGAAATGCCGTGTCAGGGCACGTACCGAGAGGCGGACCTGCTTGAATGTTGGATCGTTCATGAATGCTGGATGCGAGAAAACGCAATAACAGAAGCTAACGAACTCCAGAGGAAGAAGCAAGGGACTGCGGAGACGACGGGCAGGTGATCATGCGGATTACCATCATCG
>DAINBR010000172.1:0-7365 GCA_036732865.1 Bacteroidota bacterium
GTCGGCGCGGCTGATTGTTTGCTTTCTGTCGGCACAGCAGGCGTGTCACTGGTCGGTGCCCCTTCGGCAGGCGCCGGTGAAGTCTCCTGGGGAGCCATGAGCTCCGGTTCAGGCAGGGTCTCGGTCACAACGGGGGCTTTCTTGCCCCACAGCTGGATGACCTTGAAATGATTTAAAGCATACACGGCCCCTGCAAGCACAAGCAGAATCAGTAGGATCAGAATGATGGGTGACATCTTCCCGCCGTTTGAACCGACCTCGCGAAGCATCGGAGTGGGGCTTGGCGTTTTTGGTTCTTCGGGTGTGCCTTCTGCTTCCAAGCCTTCATCCTTGAGATTCAGTCGTGGCATAGTTGGAACCTCCCGTGTATGTGATAAATGTGCAGAAAATCGCCGCGTCGATCTACTCTCCTCCGCACACAATAACGACGACTTTGCCCCGCTGCATAAAGCAATTCGTGAAATGCTTCCCGTAGTGCCTTAATCTACAACTTGGCGGATCGGAAGTCAAGCGTCAGCGTTCGAATAGAAACTTAAGTGAGGCAACGAGGCGTCCAGGGAAGAAGAGAGATAGGTGACAGAAGTGCAGGGGTCAGACCCCTCATACCTGGGCGTGCACAAGGATCTGACCCCCCCGCCCATGCATCTAATTCATCATTTTCACCAGCAACGTGTGCAAATAGTCCCTTTTCCCAGCATAGGAGCCGGACTTCGATTGCATATCGGTATCAGCGATCATCTGGAAAATGGCCTCAATTCTGGTCGCCGGATATCGCTGCAGGGCGTCAAGATACTGTCTCTTTTTCCAAGCCCAGGTTTTGGTCAGTTTGAAGCCGTCTTTGTCATCATGCACTGGCTTGCTTACGAGGTGATGCAGTCGCCAGAGCAAGCTGAAGTAGTCCGTTAATGCCCACGTGATCCTGCCGACTTCCGCCCCTTCCTCTATCATGTGATCGAGGATCGTCACGGCATCCCTCAGGTTGCCGGTACCGACGGCGTCTTGCAGATTGAAGACACTGAACTCACGCGAGAATCCTCCGACGGCAGCCACGTCGTCCGGCAGGATATTCTTCCGATCGCCGACGAACACGAGCAGTTTTGCGATCTCGCTGTCGAGTTCCCTGAGAGATGAACCCACTTGCGCCGCGAGCAGTGCCGCAGCCTCTCCGTCTATGGTACCGCCCTGCTCCTGGACCCGTTCGGTGATCCATCCGTTCAGCTTGCTTTCAGTCAGGGGGGAACATGCGCATTCCGCGCCGCTTGCATGGAGGCCGGCGAATGGTTTCCGCCGGAGATCCGCTTTCCGACCCGACAGCACCAGCACCGTGGAGACAGACGGGCGCTCGACATATGCGGAGAGTATCTCGAGGTCCTTCGCATTGAGCTTCTCAACGTTGCGTGCGACGACCACTCTTCGTTCGCCCGTCATCGGAAGTGACGATGCGCGGGCAGTGATCTCCCGCGCATCGAAGTCCGCACAATCAAGTACGTCGAGGTTAAACGTCCGCTCATCGTGTGACAAGGCGGCCTCCAGAATCGCCGCGATGCTTTCCTCAATAAGAAAATCCTCTTCTCCTTGTATCAGGTACACAGGGAGAAACTGCCTCTTCTTGAGAGATGCGCGGAGATCGCTGATCCCCGAAGCTCCTTTGGCCATTCTGTTGAGCGCTACTTTCCTTCTTCCGGTTCGTCGCGACGGATGGTGACGCTCTTCATCTTCACGTCCACCTTCGGTTTCCCGTCGTTGGGTCCCATCTGAGGAGTGATCTCCACGTCGCCAATTTTGTCGACGACGTCGAGGCCTTTGATCACCTTTCCGAAAATGGTGTAGTTCTTGGGCATGCGGGGCACATCGCGAAGCATGATGAAGAACTGGCTCGTGTTGGTGTTCGGCCCGCGGTTCGCCATTGCAAGCACCCCGTGCAGATACCCGGCCTTGAAAGATGGCGTGCTCGTGTTGAGTTCATCCTCAAATTCCTTGCCGTAGATGCTCTTTCCGCCGGTCCCGGTTCCGGTGGGATCTCCGCCCTGAATGACGAATCCTTTCGACACACGATGGAAGATCACTCCATTGAAGTACTTCTTCTCCGCAAGACGCACGAAGTTGTCGACGGTCTTGGGAGCATCTTCACGGTACAATTCTGCTTCGATTGTCCCCATCGAGGTTTCGATAACAGCGATTTCTTTTCCCTTGGCAACAGGTTTCTTGTCCTGGGCATCTCCGAGAAATGGCAATGTCATCATCATCGCAATCACCATGATTGTGGTACGCATGGATACTCCTTAGTTATGAGTGTATCAGCTCATCCTGTGGACTAAACATTCAACGCGTCAAAAATAATAGCTCATGCCGATCCTCGCCGCCACACTGAACCAGCCCATTCGTGCCGGATCGCCCTGGGCGTTGATCCCCGGGGCCGCTCCGGCAGTCCCATTGCGAAGCTCCCCGATGCCTTCCCACCTGGCTTGCACTCCCAGGTGCACGAACAGGTCTTCGCCAATCGCGGTGTTCCCCTGCAATTCCAGCAGCCCCCCCGGGCCGGTCGCCGTGTACGAGTCCACCAACGTGCTGTAGCTCACAGACAACTCGCCGAAATGGTAGCCCATGCCCGCACCAGCGCTGAGGTTATAAAGCCCCTCGTCCACGAAAATGTAGTGCAGGATGATCGTCGGCAAATGCGCCTTCATCGTGAATTCGCCCGGACCGAACTGGGAATCAATGTTGTATGTGTTAAGCATGTACGCGTACTCCACTTTCAGCATCCAGTCGCCTGAGAGAGGAACGAACCCTGCACCGAAGAAGTTCACCCCGGCATGGAACTCCGGCTGACGTTCCCTTGGATGAAATCCGGCACTGTTGATCATGTCGACAATGTCCCTGGGACTGAGGTACTCCACTCCCATTCCGGCGGCGATGCCCGGCCGCATCCGCTCCATTGTTGTGGGCGTATCCGGCGTGCCCCCGAGAACACATGGAGCCGCAATCAGCGTCAGCAGGAAGGTCCATGGGAAGGGATACTTCATGTCTGCTCCCGGGGCTCATTACCCACAGCCTCGCGGACCTTGATATTGTCGCGAAGAAAGTAGTAGAGTCCGATGATCGTAGCACCGACAAAGCCCACGGCGTGGGTGATCGTCGCGTAGCTCAGGGCGAGAGTCGCATCGATATCGTAAAGACGGATGAGGGTCTGCGAGGTAAACGCATGGTAGGTTCCCGTCGCACCGGGGGTCGGCAACGCGACGCCGATGCTGGAGATGGCCTGCACCACGAGGGCGCCGGCAAATCCCAGATGCTGGATGTTGAACGCAAAAAAGGCGACGTACACCATGAGTACATACAGCAACCAGATCAGGCAGCTGAGGACCGTGATGATGATGAAACGACCCGGGCGGCTCAGGAACATGAACCCGTCGAGAAATGCGTGCACCCACCCTTCCAGTCGTTCGCGAACCCGCAGCGGCAGGATCTCCCCCAGCAGACGGATAAGCACGTCCGCCCAATCTCTTCTCCTCGCGAGAGCGACGAAGACTCCCAGAAAGAGGATGGTGAAGGCAGAGACCAGGATGCCGGTGTTAGCCAGCCAGGGAAACGATTCCTCGAGCGGTCCATGATACACCAAAGGAATAAGGGCCACCAGCACCAGGAATGAGACCATATCGATGATGCGCTCGACCACGATAGTGCCGAGCGCTGCGCTCTTTGGTATGCCTTCGAGCTTGCCGACCGTGTAAGGCCTCACGAGCTCACCCGCCCGCGGAAGAATGTTGTTCATCATGTACCCCACCATCACGCCTGCAAACAGATTGCGCATTGACAGATTGGCTTTCACGGGTTCGAGCATGTACCGCCACCGCCAAGCCCTCAGGTAATGACTCAGCATGAGACATGCGAAGTTCGGCAGCATCCACCAGTAGTTCGCCTGCGACATGGACTCGTAGAGTTCACCGAAGTCTGTGCCGCGGAATGCGATGTACAGGAAGAGCACCGTGATGATCGCGCTGACGCCGTAGCGCAGAATGGAGCGGAGTCTTGGCATGAGGTGATTAGTCGCGAAGATCGACAACTTCGACGCCGGCCGGGACCTGGTACACAAAACGGGAGGCCGGAACGCCGGTGTTCATCTTGAACGAGCTGACCAGGTACGTTGTCTCCTTGCCGTGCTGGTCTACGATCTCCACCTTGTGAATAAGCCAGTCGGATGCGTGCACCCAGAGTTTCATCGTCTTCATGAGTGCGGACGGATCACGAGGGGTGAGTTTCAGCACGAACACGTCTCCGCGCGGCCCCTTTTCACGGCCGGTCAACATCGCCTCAAAGTCCTCTGGTGCCGCGGTGAGGATTCTCTCGGGCGACAGCGACCTTTCGTCAAGACGAAACCTATCGACGAGCACCTGGTTGTTCTCCTCGGAGTACGACCAGACCGTCTCGCCGTCCGTGACGACGAGCTGGCCCTCGAACTCAATGCGATACTTGTGCTCCTTCTTGAATTGCAGGGTACCGGAGATTTCCTGCTCGATCTTTGATCGCGCGAACTTCACTTTCTGCGAGAAGCGGACTTCTGCATCGTCCATCTCTTCATAGTTCTTGTGCACCCGTGCAAGCACTTCTTCGGCGGAATCGCCTGCGAGGGCCACGACGAAAGCGGCGACCAGCACCAGACCGAGGACCACCCTTCGTTTCTTCATGAAACCCGCCATCTCCTTCCTTACCCCTGCAGTAGATCGTCAAGAAGCGATTCCGACTCCACCAGTACTTCGCGCGCCTTGCTCCCGTCAGAGAGCCCGACGATGCCGGCTGCCTCGAGTTCATCGACCAGCCGCGCCGCCCGCGAGTACCCGATCTTCAGCCGCCGCTGGAGAAGTGACACCGAACCCTGTTGGTATCGCACGATGATATGGGCGGCTTCCTCGAAAAGCACATCGCGACCGCCTTCAGCGCTCTGCTCAGTTGACCGACGCCTCTCGAGCGCCGATGGAAGCAGGAAGGGTTGTGTATACCCCTGCTGATTCCCGATATGGTCAACAAGCGCATCCACCTCGCGCGGGGTAATCAAGGCGTTCTGCAGCCGAACCGGCTTGGGGCTGCCGGCGGCAAGATACAACATATCGCCGTTCCCCAGCAGCTGCTCGGCTCCGTTCATATCGAGTATGGTCCGCGAATCGGTCTTCGACGCAACCTGATAGGCAATGCGTGCAGGGAAGTTGGCCTTGATGACGCCGGTGATGACGTCGACGGAAGGCCGCTGCGTTGCTACGATAAGATGAATTCCGACGGCACGGGCCAGCTGTGCAAGACGCGTGATCGGCTCTTCGACCTCCCTGGCAGCCGTGATCATCAGGTCCGCGAGCTCGTCAATCACCACCACCAGGTACGGCATTTTCACATGCTTCACTTCCTCGGTGTCTTTCAACCCGCCGGCAGCAAGTTTCGCATTGTAGTCCTGGATATTCCGGACCGCCCCTTTGGAGAGCAAATCGTACCGGCGCTCCATCTCAAGCTCCGCACCTTTCAAAGCGAGTACGGCATTGTTGGGGGTCGTGAAAATGTCCTCGGCTATATCGGGCGATTTTGCCAGAAAGTGATTCTTGAGCTTCGCGTACTGGGCGAGCTCGATCTTCTTCGGATCGATGATCATCACTTTCAGTTCCGAAGGGTGCATCCTGAACAACAGACTTGCAAGCATGGTATTGATGCCCACGCTCTTTCCGGACCCTGTCGAACCAGCCATGAGTATATGCGGCATCCTGCCCAGGTCGTCGGTGAACACCTCGCCTGCAATGGTCTTTCCCAGGGCAAGGGGGAGGTTTGCCTGTGAATCCCGAAAAACACCCGAGTTCAAGATGCTCCGGATCGTCACGATCGAGCGGTGCGAGTTGGGTATCTCCACGCCCACCGCGGATTTCCCGGGTATCGGCGCCATGATCCGGATTCCCCGGGCAGCCAGCTTGAGTGCGATGTCGTTTTCCAGGCTCACGATCTGGCTGATCTTCACACCCACCGCGGGAACGAGTTCATACAAGGTCACCACCGGACCGGGGGTAACGCTTACACTCTCAAGCTCTACGTCGAATTGAAGCAAAGTTTCCCGTAAAAGCTCCGCATTTGCCTGGAGTTCTGCCTCATCGACGTCCTCCTTCCCGGGCCTCGGTGTATCCAGGAGGTCGATCGTCGGGAATGAATACGAAATCTCTTCCTGCTGCGGTGGACCCGTTGGTCGTGGCGGCGCTTCGGAAACATCTTCCTCCGCCCCGCCCCTGCTGTCCGAATCTGACTTGTTCTTTGTGAAATTCAATGTCCTGGTGAGAGCGGGCTTTGCCGCGGCGGTGTCGTCAACATCGAGTGCAGGCTCCGCTTCCGTCGCACGCGTGATGCGCACCGGGGCACGACGGACAGGTGGTGCTTCTTCCGCCTGCTCGGCATCTTTCCGATCGCGGGAACGGACGGGAAGTTCTCCCGCATCGCCCTCTTCCTTCTCCTGCAGTTCCCGTTGTCCCTTCAACTCAGCTCTCGAATCACGCCACCGGCTGATCGCGTCCAGCAGCTTGAGCCAACCGCTGTGCATCCGCTCCGCCATTGAGCGCACATCCAGGTCCGCACTCACAATGATGGTAATGAACATCGCGACGACCAGAACGATGCTGCCTCCGGCGCGGCCAAGAAGATGGGCCAGCACGGTGGAAAAAAATTCCCCGACTGCCCCGCTCCAGACTAGCGACGGACCTGTTTCCGGGAGAATTCTTCGCAGCATCCCGAAAGCCGTGGAGAGAAGGATCAGCCAGAGGAGCGCGTAGTTCGTAAACATCACCGCGCGGCTATAGTCTCCCTTCCGCAAGATCGTCCACCCCCACATCAGAAGGAGCAACGGAAGGACTAGCACACTGTAACCGACGGTCGAACGGATGAGGAAATCGGAGATGATTACCCCCACGAGGCCCAGCCCATTGTGCGTTGTATCCCAGAGAGTGCGGGCAGCGGGATCGCCGCGCAGAGCGCCCCACAGATGCCCAAACCGCACATCCGCGTTTGCTTCATCGGCGGGGTCATACGTCACGAGGGAGATCAAGGTGAGCGCGGCACACGCGATGAGGAGGACCGCCACGATGATGTGTTTGCGTGGTGCGGACGCTTTGCGCGCTTCTCGCCTGGAGGTGGTGCCGCCGTTTTTCGATCGATTCTGTGTTGCCATTGGGTACCGCTCCACTCACACTGTTGCCGGTGCAGCGACGGATTCGCGGTGATCATTGACCTTCCGTAGCCGCAGCATGTTGTCGTCGAGAAAGGGCAGCACAGGGACTGTGTCCACGCCGGCACAGTACACCAGATCGTCCGCAAAGCCAAGGCCGTCCAGAAACTTTCCGTGTTCAC
>DAINBR010000173.1:0-5602 GCA_036732865.1 Bacteroidota bacterium
GCCGGAGGAATGGCAGAAACTCGTGGACTTCCTGGAGCAACAGTCGAAAAATTCCCTGGGCAAGACATCGGGGGAATCGACGGTACGCAGCCTGATCATCAAGGGCAACAAGATCACTACCGTAGTGTATAACAATGGCAGCATCACGCGTCCGAATACGCTGGGCAATACGGCTGACCTCGTGTGGAATCGCCTCGGCTACGGCTACGAGTTTGTTCCTCTCGTTGCGGCGCGCGTGAAGAGTATCCAGGGAGATTCCATCTGGATGCTCGACGACGGCATGTACACGCCCAGCCAGGGCGCGTATGCACCGGACGGCTCCCTGAAATGGGGCTGGCTGCCAAAGGCAGGCTATGCGGCCCCCGGCCAAAACGATATCGCCGCATGGAGCCATCGCTCGGATGTCGGTGGTGACCTCACTCGCAAACCCCACAGCTGGCCGGAGTCATGGTACAACCAGGCGCTCGGCCGCTACGTCTGGCCGGCATTCCTCGGCAATGATGCAACGTCTCCGGATGAAGAAGTCTACTTTGTCTGCGATGATTTCACGAACGCCAAATGGAAGGACAAGTACCTTCCATTTCCGGGTGACTCCACGAAACTCGGACTCGGACTTGATCTCGAGTGCCGCTTCTTCCAGTTCAACAACCCGCTGGCCGAAGATATCATCTTCCTCGTGTACCGGGTGACGAACAGAAGTCCCCGAACGATCGACAGAGTGTACTTCGGTATGTTCGGCGATCCGCATGTGGGCGGGTACAACGACTACCATGATGATTTTGCGTATTTCATTCCTCCCAAGGGGCCTCTGGCCGATCCGTTCCCGCAGCGGGCGCGCAGCATGGTGTACGCATGGGACGAGGATAAGACCGGTATGGGCGGGCTGGTTCCCGGCTATTTCGGGTTCAAATTCCTCGAATCACCCAGCAATGCGGTCAATGCGAAAGACGACGATGACGACGGCATTGTCGATGAGAGCCCGTTCAACGATTTGGGAACCTACATTGACGGTACGACGGTACCGCTCAACACAGGAATCGCCGATACCACGAAGTACATCAAGGTGTACGGCCGCCCGAAACCTCGCTGGTCGGGGGACGAAAACGGCAACTGGCGGCTTGATAAGGATGATGTCGGCCTGGACGGACTACCCGGCACAGGCGATTTCGGCGAAGGGAACGCCAAACCCGATATCGGATATGACATCAACAACACCCTGGTATCCGAGCCGAACTTCGGCATCCGTGATGTCAACGAATCAGACCAGATCGGACTGACGAGCTTTTATGCCCAGTTTGCCGGAGTGCCAAATTTTCCCGTGAACGATGTGCAGTTCACAGCACAGCTTTCGTCCGACTCCATCGCCATTGACCAGGCGTACTTCTCCACCGCGGGTGACAATGAGTTTCTGTACGGTTCAGGCCCGTTTGCGCTTGAGCCGAACGCGACGCAACGGTTTTCGATCGCCTTGATGATGGGCGAAAACCTGGCCGACCTGCTCCTGAATTCAGAAACCGCCCAGCGCGTGCTTGAGGCAAACTACCTGTTCGCCCAGCCGCCGCCCAAACCGACCGTCCGTGCCGTACCGGGGGACGGCAGGGTGTCACTCTACTGGGATGACTTCGCCGAGAAGACGATCGATCCCCTGACCAACACGCAGGATTTCGAGGGCTACAAGGTGTACCGCAGTCAGGACTATACTTTCAGCGACCTGTACACAATCACCGATGCAAACGGGGTCGCATTCCTGCCCACCCCCCTCATCGGACAAACCGGCAACAAAGCTCAGTACGACCTCGTTAATTCCTGGTCCGGCCTGCACCCGGTGGAGTATCTCGGCCGGGGCGTGAAGTACAACCTGGGCACCAACAGCGGGCTCGTGCACGAGTACATCGATTCCACGGTGACCAACGGTGTGACGTACTTCTACGCCGTCGCATCGTACGACCATGGGTTCGACAGTCTGGGCGTGGCGCTACCGCCGACCGAGTGTCAAATCGCCATCACCAAGGATCCGATCACCAGCGAGCTGCGGTTCGACCAGAATACGCTGGCGGTCACACCCGGACCGCTGCCGAACGGCCAGAATCCCGCTCTGGTCAGCAACAATTTCACCGCCCAGCGAGTCACGGGGCTTTCCACCGGCTCGATGCGCATTAAAGTATTCGAAGACTATTCCGTCATCGACGGTGCAAAATACGACGTCAGTTTCCGGAACGATGGTTCGAAGCTCGTGTACGACGTGCAGTCCACGGCTGTCACAACAGAGACCTTCACATCCCGCGACACAATTTATGTCCCCCTGTCGAAGAAGAACCTGATCGCATCGACTATCGAAGTGAAGGACCTCGCCGGGAACGTCATTCCCCCGACAGCGTACCGCATCGATCTGACCTCCGGCCGAATACGCGGCGCGGGATCGGGGACTTTGCCGGAGAACACGCAGTTCACAATCTCGTTCCGGTACAACGCCGTGTTCGCGAGCACCGGCATGAATTCCGAAGACAACAACCCGGTGTTCGACGGTATCCGCCTTTATGTTCAAAACGAGCCGCTGGGCATCGATTCGATACGCAGTGGCTGGGTCGTCAAGGGCAACTCGACTCTCGCTGCTGTGACCGGACGTCCTCAATTCGCCCTCACTACAAACCCGCTCCGGCCGGCACCGCTCGACTTCCAGATCCGCTGGAACCAGACGGATACACTGGCCAACGGGAAGTGGGCTCACCCGGGGGATACGTTGCTGAACAACTTCGGCCGCAAGGTTGTGGTCTGTCCCTTCCGCGTCGTCAACATTACCGACACCTCCACGATCAGGGTGCTGGTCGACAAGGCCCAGGCCGACAGCATGTGGCGCCCCGGCCGTGAGCTGGTAATCGTCACACCGCCCAAGTATGCCCCGCAGAGTCCGATCCCTGCCCTGCTCGCCGTTATGTTTTCCATGCCGGCGGATGGGTCGCCTCTCGTGCTGCCTTCCAATGGCGACATCTATGAGGCAAAGACCACCAAGCCGTTCGCTGAAGGCGATAAATACACGTTCAGTACGACCTCCTCAAAATTCGAGCCCTCATTGGCGGCCACTACACTCGACCGCATCTGTGTCGTGCCGAACCCGTATGTTGCCTACAGTACACTGGAACAACCCGGCCCGACGGCGTTGCGCCGCGGCGAACCGACGCTGCAATTCCGCAATCTCCCGCCGCAATGCACTATTCGCATCTACACAATGGTCGGAGAACTGGTGGATACAATTGAAAAGAACAACGCCACCAGCTACGCCGAATGGCGCCTGCTGTCCTATGAGGGACAACGGCTGGCCTACGGGGTGTATCTCTATCACGTGGATGTGCCCGGCATCGGCGAGAAAATCGGGCGGTTTGCGTTGATCAAATGAAATGGAAAATGCACACGGAGGTTTTATGAACATCCATCATCGCAGCCGGGTCCTGATGACGGGCATGCTCGTGGCGGTCCTGACGATCGCCATAGTGTTTCCCTCACAAGCCCAGCTGTTCCGCAGCACGGCGAAGGTGGGCACAACAGCGGCACAGTTCCTGAAGATCGGCGTGGGTGCACGCGCTGTCGGGATGGGAGGTGCGCAGGTCGGCGTTACGGGCGACATCTCCTCCATCTACTGGAATCCCGCCGCCCTTTCGCGGATGAACATCACCAGCGAGCTGATGTTTAACCACGTCAACTGGCTTGCTGATATCGATTTCGACTTTGCCGCGGGGGCATTGCCGATCGGCGAACTCGGCACGTTCGGCCTTTCGGTCACGTCGTTGCGTGTCCCCGAAGAGATCGTCCGCACGGTCAATTTTCCCGACGGGGACGGCCGCCGCTGGGACGCGAGCTCACTCGCCTTCGGCCTCACCTATGCGCGCAATCTTACCGACCGGTTCTCGATCGGGTTCTCCGCGAAATATATCCGTGAGGCACTCTGGAGTGAGAGCGCAAGCGGCTTCGCCGTTGATGTGGGTACCCTCTATCTCACTGAGATCCCCGGACTCAGCATCGGCGCGTCGATCGCGAATTTCGGGACGACGATGCAACTCGACGGCCGCGACCTCCAATTCAATTACGATCCCGACGCTGACGCCGGAACAGGGCCCAATAACATTCCGTCCGATCTCCGGGCAGAGTCATTTGATCTGCCGCTGACGTTCCGTATCGGCATCGCGTGGGATCTCCACCCCACCGATGAGATCCGGACCACGGTCGCCCTGGATGCCGCACATCCCAACGACAATACCGAGTATATGAACTCGGGCCTGGAAGTCAGCTGGAATGAAATCGTGTTCGGGCGCGTGGGATACAAGTCGCTGTTCCTGCGGGATTCCGAGCAAGGGCTTACGTGGGGCCTGGGCGTGCACTACGGCATACCCAATGTCGCCACGGTGAAACTTGACTACGGCTTCGCAGACTACGGACGGCTGAAAAACGTGCAGTACTTCGAGCTGGGGATACGTTTGTAGATCCGCGTGGCATGACATGGAAGAGCCGCACCGGAATACCGGCGCGGCTCTCTTTTTTGTGCCGACATCCTCCGACCTCCCCTCTCCTACCGGAGCAAGATCATTTTTTGCACCACCGCACGCCCTCCCCACTCGAGCCTTGCGAAATAGACACCGCTCGCCATATCCCTGCCGTCGAACCGCATCCTGTACGACCCCGCGTCCTGCATCTCGTCGATCAGCGTCGCAACCTGCTGACCGATAATGTTGAACACCCTCAGCACGACACGGCCTGCGGCGGGAATCGAGTATTTCATGATGGTCAACGGATTGAAGGGATTGGGGTAGTTCTGACTCAGCGAAAGCCCATCGGGGATACCGGGATGTGATGAAACCGCGAGGATGTGCAAGGGGCTCGTTGTGAACGTAAAGCGTTCTCCCTGCTGAATCGGACGTGTTGTCAGAAAGATATTCGTGTCGCCTGCCGCGGGCATTATGACGGCTCCCGCGGGCGGCATCGGCCTGATCTCACCGTGCGTGTTGTTGCTGGCTGTGCGGTACGGGAGGGGCGTGAGAAAAATGATCTTTTCCCCGGGATTCCACCGCTTGTCCGCGCGGGTCTCAACGATAACCATCTCCATGCGCGCCTTGTCTGTGAGATTCCATGCGGTGAATGGGAGAATGACCTTCGCACCGCCGCTCGCAGAGATCGCCGAATCCAGCGGCGCGACATAGCTGCCGTTTGCCAGCGTATCGGTGGCTCCCCAGATAAGCGCAACATCAATGGGAGCGGTCTTCTTCTGGCCCGAACTCGGATAGCCTGCAACAAATGTGAGATTCGTTCCCGAATGATTGATGAAATACGATCCGGCAAAATCAATCTCCAGGTCGAATTCCGGAATGACTTGCAGTGCGACTCCATCAAACGCAGGCGTGAGGTAAAACACCCCTTCTCCACGGTCGATCGGGAACCGCCGGACCAACGAATCCCCCGTCATGGTGTTGCGGACGCTGAGGTAGGCTTTGGTGTTGTTGGCCGCAGTATCCAGGAGAGTTTCATAGGTAGAGCCGGTGACCGCCGTCGAATCGAGGACATGGACGAGGAGCTTCGTCGTCGTCCGACCTGTGGAATGCTCGTACGTGGCCGG
>DAINBR010000173.1:5612-7342 GCA_036732865.1 Bacteroidota bacterium
CCGACGATTTCATAGTCCTTCCCAAGCTGACCCCAGCTTGACCAGACTGCAGTCACCTCACGCTCGCCGGAGGCAATCAGGTCCGGCTCCCACTGGAAACTTTCCGTAGTTTCATTCAACCGCGTTTCGAACGACACGCGCCTGAGGTCCTTGTCAAACGCCTGGATATACACGCCCTCTCGACTCCCGTCTTGCCTCCAGCTCGACCAGATGACTGCACAGCCGTTGTCGCTGAACTTCCTGATGCGCGGCAGCCACTGGTAGTTCGCCGTTGTGCTGTTGACCGGTATCTCTTCCCCGGCCCGGTTTCCATTGGGAGCGAATTTTTGGAGCACAATACTGCCGTCCTGGCCATCCTGTTCCCAGCTGCACCAGACAACAACAAAGCTATTGTCGTCAAACGTCTCGACATCGGCATACCACTGGTAGTCCGCAACGGTGGTGTTCACGGCGAACTCGCCGTTTTCCGGTGTGCCGGTTGCAGAAAATCTTCTTCCGTATACACCGTACCCGGCCGGTGTACTGCTGTCCTGTTTCCAGGATTCCCACACGATGACGAAGCTCCCGTCGGAGAAGAATTTCACGGCAGGTTTGGCCTGGCTGTACGCCACAGTGGTATTGACCATAAACTCCTGGGTGCGCGGTGTGCCATCGGGACCAAACAGGCGGGCCATGACTTCTCGATCACCGGTATCCGTCCAGGTGTCCCACACGACGACAACATTTCCCGCCGAATCCACGGCGACGTCAGGTTCTGTTTGCGATAGTCGCCGCGTTGTGTTAACGAAGAATTCCGGGCCCGCCGGGAGCCGGTTCCGGAACACCCTCGCCATGATATCATAGGACGAGTCGACGCCCGTCATTGACGCCCAGACAACAACCAGGTCCCCGGGGGCATTCATCGCCGCTGCGGGTTTTTCCTGATCTCCGGCTGTGATCGTGTTGGCGGGGATCTCACCTCCGGCGGAAACGCCACCGTTCACAAAGAATTGCAGGACGATGTCGCCCTGCGATCCGCTGTCGGCATGGTTTTCGGCATTCCACACGACCACATAATTGCCGGCTGCATCGCGCTCGATTTGCGGATCGCGCTGCGTACTGTCACGGGAGGTATTGACGACGAATTCATTCTGGGAGAACGCGGACATGAGGGAGACAAGAAGCAGCAATAACAGGCTGGTACTCTTCATGGTGATCGCGGCGCCTCCTCTATTTCATCTGGAAGTCCAACAGCGGGATTGACAGCGCCGGGCTGTATGTGTAGTGCCACCACTCATCCATTAATGACGTGAAACCGCCGACGTTTTCCATCATCGCCTTCAGGAGGGCCCTGTTCGCCACCTGCTCCGCCGTAAGCCCCAAGGTCCAGCCGTGGCCGGACTCCGGCCCAAACCAGTCGAATGGTGTGGGCATGGGGAGTTCCTGACCTGTGGAGAGATCAACAATCGTAAGATCAATTGCTGCGCCCCGATTGTGGTTGGATCCACTCTCCGGGTTTGCGACGTACGTGGCATTCGGAAATATTTCCCACATGAGGTATTGTACCGCCCGGGGACGGTATCCGTCGAAAATTTTCAGCCCGAGCCCGCGTGAGCGTAGACTGTCCTGCACTACCTTCAGACGTTTCACCATCCCGTGTGCCAGGAGGCACTCGTTGGTGGTGTAGAGCTTCTGGCCGAGAAAATTGTCCACCGTGTTGTATTTGAGATCCAGCACAATGTCGGGGATGA
>DAINBR010000174.1:0-7328 GCA_036732865.1 Bacteroidota bacterium
CACTTCGCCTGTTGTGGCTGAGAGGGAGGCAAAAATGCCGCCGCTGTGGAACCAGCGAAGGCCGCCGGAAAAGATGGCCTTCCAATCGAAATCGCCCGGCTGGAGTTGCGCTCCCGCTTCATTGCTGCGGTTGTAGAACACGACCGGCGCACGTACGCCCTGTCCCCGGTCGCTGTACACCGTCGCCATATTCGGCCCGTTTACACCGTTATGTTTGAACTTCTTGTAGAACGGCGTGACTCCCATGGCCCGTACACGCTCGGCAATGAGATCGCCGATGGGATAGTCCACCATTGCCGTCGCAATTCCCGTCTTCATCCTGAAGCAGTCCGCAAGGTTTGCGGCAACATTGAACTCCCCGCCGCTCACATGGATATGGCACTCCGTCGCTTTCCGGAACGGAATAATACCCGGATCGAGACGGTGAACCAGCGCGCCGAGGGAAACCAGGTCGAACCCGCCCACCGGAGGTATTGCCAGACCGTTACTCATGTTCTTCTCCTTTGTTATGCCGACGACGCCGCCAGCTATGCAGACACCCCGAGGAATAACGGACGGAGATGCCGTTCGAAAATGTTCTTGGTCACGTTGGTTTCTATGCTCGTGCGGCATTCACCCAGCAATTTCTGGAATCTCTCTCCCATTTCCGCTGCGACTTTGTACCCGACGTGCACCAACTGCCGGAAATGGATATTGAACTCCTTGCACGTCTGATCATGTTGCAGCGCATGAACATAGTCCGCGCTGCTCCAGCCCTGGACCGTCGCGGGTGAGGGAAGCTTCGCCCGGTCAATGGCAATCACCGAAAGGTACGGTCCGCACAACTCATCATATCGTGCAAAGGAAGCCGCGTAGATTTCTTTTGCGGCCTTCAAGCCTTCCCCCCCGGCAGCCGCAAAGCCGATCACTTCTTCGAGCCACGTCGTCCCTGCGGTCTTGAGGTGGAGGCCCGCATCTGTCTTCTGAAGAGCCCGGCGAATCACCGGATAGAGGGCGAACTTGTCGCTCCCCGAGTGTACGCTCAGTTTGAGATTTCCGGGAAGCTGGAATGTCGCAATGGCGTGCGCAATGACCGCCAGGTCGTCATTGAACTCCCGTTCAAAACGACTCACCTCGCCGACATAGTCGATTCCCTTGAGGAATGCCCCCGTGAATTTGGGCGCAATTGTTTGAATAGGAACACCTTCACGCGCGATGGCAGCAAGAATGAAGAATAGCTCGACCGGTGTTTGCGGGTCGCCCGCTTCATCGAACGATACCTCCGGCACGAATTGCCCTTCTCCCTTCCGCCCTTCGACATGCCGGTAGACTGCCCCCGCCTCCTGCACCGCGTGGAGATACTTCCGTGCAATGGCTTCGATCATCTGCCTGGTGATGACAAACGGTGCCGGCAACGACGGTATCTGCAGCTTTCCCTGAAATTGCGCCATTGCCGCTACGAATGATGCGATGGCGTCGGATGCAGCAGGCTTGCCAATGGCGTCGGCGACATCGATCGTAAAGAAATTGCTGGCTGTGATGAATCGATCGACCGTGCCAAGTCCGATGTGGTCCGCATCGACGTAGTACGACGATCGCCAATCGCATGCGCGGACGGCTTCATCGGCCTCGCGCCGGGTGTCTCCGGGGCCCGTACCGATAATCGTGTGCTCGCGGTTGGATTTATTCCAGACCGGCACCACGGAAACGCCCGCATCCTGCGCTAGCTGAAGCGCCCGCAGCTGCGCCGCACCCTCGCGGCCGAACCTGTCACCGATGCCTATTGAATATTTCTCTAGTTCCATTATGAGCCCTTTTGCAGAACCGGCACAGAGGCCAGGAGCAAACCGAGATCAGGATCGAGACTGAGAAAACAGTATGCACCCTTTTCCGGATCTCAATCCCGATCTCGATCTGCATTCATGACCTTCAATCCCGGTCTGGATCACCGTACGACTTCACCTGCATCATCTACTTCATTAGCATCATTTTCTTCGACATCACCTGATCACCGGCTGTCAGCCGGTAGAAATAGACGCCGCTGGAGAGCCCCCTGCTGTCGAACGTTACGGTGTACGAGCCCGGTTCTTTTTTCTCGTTGACCAGGGTCATGACCTTCTGGCCGAGCAGGTTGTACACATCCAGGCCCACCTGGGCTGTTATGGGCAGCGTGTATACGATCTGCGTCGTTGGATTGAACGGGTTCGGATAATTCTGTTCGAGCGAGAAAGCTTCAGGCACTTCGCCGCCCCGGTCATCGACGCCCGACACGGGGTCGCTCTTCCAGGCGGTATAGCGTGCGGGGAACCAGTTCAGATCGCCGACGGGGTATCCGCCGGTTGCAGCGCTGTAGATTGCAGCAGACGTGGGATAGGCGCAATTGAGCGTGTCCGTGTAGTATTTCATCAGTCTTCGGTCCATGTCGTGCAGCACTTGTCTCCAACCCGTGCGGACTTTCGCCTTGTTTGCGCCCGAATCCGCGGTGGGACGTCTGTACCATTTCATAAATTCCACCATCAGCTTCGGCGTATTCTGCAGGTCAGCAGTCGTGAGCTGGAAGGCTGTGCTGGAATCCGCCCCGATTCTGCTGCAGATGTTGTGTGTCAAGGGGGGGCCCACCCATAACGGCGGGTTGGCAACAATGGGCAGGATGGACGCCGAATCGTAGAACGATTGCCCTGCCGGGGTGACACGGTAGTAGTTGTTCTTGATCGAGTAGAAGATCGTATTTGCCGTGTCAGGATTCGCGATGACCCAGCTCATTCTCGGGTTGCCCATTTCATCCAGTTCGCGGCTATCCGTGAATTCCGACTGGCGGACGGCATCAGAATCTGCCCCAAGTGCGAAGTGATCAACGAGCAGATTGTTCGAAATGATTGCCTTGCCTTCGAGCTTTCCGAGGGACAGGAAGCCGTGATACGACATTCCGTTGACGCAGGTATTGTGTTCGAATCGGAAATATTTGACGTTCGCGGTGCTCTTAAAGTGACGGACAATGCGGTCCTGCCAGTTCACAAACGTGTTGTTGACCATGAGCAACGTATCCACCGACATTTCCCGGAGGTCGATCCCTTTCCCTGCCCCAAGGTTGGACGTCCCGTTGTAACCCATGTTGGCGAAAATACAGTTCGTGACTTTAATGTTCTTTGTGGCGTAGGCGGTCCGTATGAGCTGGCCGCTGGTATTTGCCAACACACAGCCATCGACAGTTATGTTTAGCCCGGCAGCATTTGCTTCAAAAATGTTGCCTTGGATCTTGGGAAGTTCGGGGGTGAGTTCATTGATGCCGCAGATGACGACGTTCTTCGCCATCACATCCCCTTTCGCCCGAACGAAATATCCGGGGTACGTTCCTGTCCCGGAGACGTACAAGTATACGACCGGCTTGGGGACATTCCCTGTTGTGTCATTTGCGATCAACCGGAAAGCCCATCCGGTGTTCACCATGACCGCGTCGCTGAGGTAGATCTTGCCACGGGTCAGAACATACACTGCGTTAGTGTCTCTCCTTGTGCCATTTGCCAGAGTGTCGCCCATGATGAACGTATTAAGGAAGCCGGTGTCCGGCACCCGGACATAATTCTGGCCGTTGGCCCCTGCGGGCACGAGGAAAAGCACAGCCAGGAAGCATACAACAAGACTGTGAAACGTACGCATAGCACCCTCCTGTGGTTTGATGAATGAGTCACGCCAAATGAAATAACCAGTGAATTACACGGCAGTAACAGCTTGTAACATTCCTATTACAATTCAACCCGGACACCAAGATCACCGGTCAGCCCATATCGCTGGCTCGATCGCAGCGTCTCCCAGATGTGAACGCGGTCCACAGTATACACTTCCTCCTCAACGCCGGCGATATTATTCAGATTGAAAAAGACCGAGATATTCGGGGTTATACGCTGCCGAACCGATAGATCCCAGCGTGAAAAGTCTTTGACAACAGGGTCGTTCATACGCCCGGCGGAATAGGATCGGTTGTACTCACCCTGGAAGAACACCGACAATCTTCCAGAAAAACCTCCCAGGTCGTAGCCGAGGGCGACGTTGCCGAAGAATTCAGGCTGCCCTTCCAGCTTCTGCTTTGTTTCAACAAGCCGTGTCTTGTAGGTTGGCAGCGGGAATGGAATTGGAGGTGTGATGGTGTACGTGGTGTCGGTCCTGTATCCAATTACGTAGGTCTCTGAACGCACAACCGACAGATTATAGCTCAGCACGATATTCGATAGCAGACCGGGCAGGAAACCCAGGTTTGCCTGGTGTTCGATTTCGAAACCCCACACCTTTGTTGGTTGGGAGCTGTTGACTGTATACGTCAACGAGATCGGCGCACCCGCCACTATATCCGGATGCCAGGTGATTCCCAGCGTGTCCAGCAACGAACCGGGATCGCCCGGCTTGTAGTCCCCGGGAATTGCAGTGACCGTGTGAAACATGTCATCAATCGTCCTGTAGTATGCAGACACTGTGAATAGTCCAATCTCATTTCCGAAGAGAGATGTGTTCACTTCGAAGTTCCACGCTTTGGCATTCTTGAGCCGGGGGTTGCCGATTACGAGGGTGCTGCGCGGGCTCGTGACCCGGGCGACCATTTTCTCGAACCGGGTATTGAAATCCGGCCGGGCGATCGCCCTGTACGCCGCAAAACGAACCGTCATGAAGTCCAGCGGCCTCACCGTCAAATGAAAATTCGGGAGCCACGTGGTTTCAGTGAATGTGGCTGTTGTATCCAGCAATTCTCCCGTGGTGGGAAATCCACCGAGGGCCGTGCTGACATATTTCGCCATATAGTCATTGGTTTCACTTTCGACCCGCGCACCGGCGATCAATGTCGCCAGCGTGCCGAAATTCAGCGTGTTCATGATGTACCCGGAAGCGACTCGTTCGACGATGTCGTAGAAGTCACCACGTTTTTCAGGGTCGTCATAATACTCCGATTGCTTTCCGTTGGCGCTGACCCCGTTCTTGTTGAGCTCATACCAATCGCGAAGGGCGTCTCTGTTGACCATTGGATAGAGGCGGTACCTGTTATACAGATTCCGTTCCGCAGGGGAGGGGTGAAGGAAATTCGTAAAGATGATGTTTTGATCGACCAGATTGAGATTCTGGAAGCGTGTCCCCTGGAAATTCTTTGCTGTGATACTTCCATCGGCGTTGCGCGTATAGTCCTGGTAGTATCCGAGCCAGTACGGGGCCATGGTTTCGTCCGTGGACTTGAACCGATTCTTGTATCGGTATTTTCCGCCCAACTTGAATTCGCCGGAGAACATGTCACCTAGCACGTATTTCTTCGCAAGATCCAGGAAAGCCGTCTTCTCGCGATCGCTGTTTTTCTCTTGATGATAGAACGCACTGTCAAGCTTTGCTTTGGCGAAATTGTTGTACGCGTAGGGGATGATGTCCTCCGGTGCAGTTTGCCTAATGGCTTCCGGGTACGGGGCCATACCGGCATTCCCGTTTGTATCCAAAATGGAGGGCTCAGTAAACACCAAACGATAATCATAGGGATTGTCTATCCTCGACTCCGCATATGAAAGCCCCCAGCTGAGGCCCAAATCCAACAGATAGTTTTCACCGCGGACGGAGCTATTGAACGAGTTTACCACCTGCTCGCGGTCCCACGCATCATAATTTAACCCGGTGCCGGTGTAAGGATAGTTGCGGCTATAGATCGTGTAGTTCCGATTTGTCTGGTTGAAGAGATTGTTGATCCTGATCGACCCGTTGTCAGGGGTATTCACATCTAGCAACAGTCCCACGCCACCGCGCTTACGAGTCTCATTCGTATACTGCACGGTGAAGTCATTGTACTTCCAGCCGAGCCCATGCAGAGGTGCCTGATTCTCGATATCCAGTGAGAATTGTTCGTTACTTCGGTCGCGGCGCTCGATGTTTCCCGTAACCTGCACCCCCAAAACGTCGTCAAAGAAGCGCTCGCCGTATCGTCCATTGAAATCATACTGTCCGAGTTCGTCGTCGAGGCGATTGTATGCTCCTTTTGCGTCCAAACGGACCACACGCGTGGATGGCGCTTTGCGCGTCACAAGATTGATGCTGCCTGCAATGGCATCCCCGTCCTTATCCGGTGTGAGCGCTTTGAACAATTCGACTCCCGAGAGCGTCCCTTGCGAAAAGGTGCTGAGATCGACGCCGCGCGAATCCGGATCGGTGGGCGGAATTCTGATCCCGTCGATCGTGAACGTGGTGAATTTGTCGCTCATACCGCGAAGGATAACCTTGCTCGCTTCCCCGCCGGACCTGATAATGGAGACGCCGGGAAGACGGCCGATGGCCTCGGCAGCATTGGCATCGGGAAGTTCTTTGATCTTCTCTTCGGAGATGACATTGACGATGGTGCTGGAAGTGATCTGCTGGTTGATAGCCGCTTCCTGACCGCGGACCTGTGCCGTCACAAGGACCTCCTGCCCTTCAATGACGTCGGGCATCAGTCCGAGATTGACAATGACCTCTCCGTCGGCGGGAACGGTAACCGGGACCTCCCGGGTTATCGAACCAACATAGGTCACACGCAGCATGCGCTGGCCCGCCCCGACATTGGGAATGCGGTACTTGCCGTAAAGATCCGTCGCGGCCCCGAGCGCTGTCCCCTTGACAAGAACATTCGCTCCTACCAACGCATCGCCCGACGCCGAATCGGTGACGGTACCCCTGATCGTCCCCTGGGCAAGAAGCAGCGAAGGAATTACCGCCAAAATCGCCACAATAGTAACAAGAGTCTTCATGATGCTACTCCTTTGCACATGGCTCAAGGTGTTCGTACTACTGCGTGTGCATTCACGTTCGTGCCAAGCCGGACGGCTTCCTTCGCCGCCTTCGTGTCCACACCCTCCAACCGTATGCCTGACGTCTTCTCCCCCTCAACGCTGAGAAAAAGGTCTGACAGGGCGTGGTACATTCCTCCGGCGATGGTGATGTCCCTACTGTCCTGCACGGAAAAAACCGGACTCTTCAGCGGAACAATGCGGCACCCCGTAAAAGCAATACCCTCGGCATCGATGAGCGTGACTCCGCTCGTCGAAACTACAGAAACGTTTTCCATCGAAATGTTGCGCACGGGCATTTCGGGGAGGCCGCGTACTACAACCGCCCGTGCCGCACCGCAGCACACGACGTTGCGGATCACAAAATCGCGGAATTGCGGAGTGCGATCGTTGACCCGCGCGGCACGCCGCTCGGCACGCCGCTCACCTTGCGATTTCTCCGCCTCCACATCCGGGGCAGTGCCGCCGTAGTACATATCGAACAGGATCGCTTCGCTGCTGATCGAACGCATGTGGATTCCGTCGATCCAGATTTTTTCGATGACGCCCCCGCGGGTGCGAAGCGAC
>DAINBR010000175.1:0-7303 GCA_036732865.1 Bacteroidota bacterium
GACGTTATACGGTCAGCCGGTGTTCATCAATCGGTTTTTGAACCAGGCAATCTTGCCAGCGGCACATACATCTACGAGCTCAAGACGAACACCTACAGGGACACCCGCAAGATGCTTCTTCTACGTTAAAGGCTTCCATTAAAAAACCTCAATAATTCGATAATTTGTTGCATTTTGGGGCAGACGAAGGTACATTGGACTACTCTGTTTCGAAGGGATCGATGGTTGATGCGCTCCGGTTGTACCGTTGAGCCGGCAAACCTTCCTCCTAAAACTCTTCTGATTCCGTTCCCTGTGTTTGTACTCGTTCTTTGCTGCTGCCAAGGCTCCTCGTCACTCCCAGGCGTAACTGCGGTCTGGGCCGTTGACGAAAGCGAAAAGGTGCGCCAAGACGATCTGAATCATTGGGCCAAGGCCAATCCCGAAAACCATGTCTGGGATGGCCGGAGGATTCATGTTGAAGGAGCCCGCAACGAGGTCATCGGCTTTCAGGTGATCATCGAGGCGGAGGGAACCGGTGCCAGGAATGTGGACGTAAAGCTGGACAGTCTACGGCACGACAGGTATGTGCTGAAGAACCATACTCGTGTCGATGGACCGTATGATTTTGTGGGAAAGCGTATCGAACTGTTCCTTGAAAGCTACGTGGAAGTGACAGAACGGAGCGAGTGGTGGTTCGCCTCCGCACGCCCGTTGCCCGACAGGGTCCACCTCGGGTGGATCCCAGATGCACTTGTTCCTGCGGAGACACGGGGAACGTTCGAACACGGCACCGGTGGGGCACCGTTTCAGATCGGGGCGCAGAAAAATCAGGCGGTATGGGTTGACATCTTCATTCCCCCCGATGCTCCCGCGGGAGAATTTTCCGGGACGTTTCGAGTTCTGGAGTCTCATACGACGACGTTCTCACTTCCTGTAAAGCTCACGGTCTACGATTTCGCCCTTCCCGACACGACGCATATGCACACGCATTTCTTCTGGGGTTGGCCGACAATCCCCGAACGTCATGGCCCCGAAAAGGATTCGCCGGCTTACTGGTCTCTCTTTGACGCGTACATGAAAACGTTCCATCGCCATCGGCTTGATTTGACGGATGGGGTGGTAACGCTCGACACGTTCCGCGTGCGGCTTGCGGGATACTATACGGGAGAGAGCTACGCACCGCACAACGGGTATGACGGCCCCGGTGTCGGCATTGGCAACCAGATGTACAGTATCGGCACGTATGATCAACCGTTGAGCGGTTTTCGTTCGGGCTTTACCCCCGATACGCCCAAAGGCTGGAGTGCCGCCGCAGATGCCTGGGAGGAGTGGTTCCGTGCACACGCTCCTGCTGTCGTCCGGTTCAAGTACCTTGATGATGAACCACCATATAGCCGATGGCCGGAGGTCAAGGAAAAGGCGCTCTGGATCAGATCGGGCAAAGGGGTAGGCAGATCGCTCAATACGCTTGTGACGACGCGTATCGGCGAGGAGCTGTTCGGAGCGATCACATTCTGGTTGGTCACGGGTCACTCCGGGTGGAATGACAGCGGGGGAACGACGGGCTTCGATATCCATGTCGTTCCCGGCCGCAGGGCGACAGGAGAGAGGGTGGGATTTTACAACGGTCAGCGTCCATCCTTCGGCGACCCCGGCCCGATTGACAACTTTGCGGCGGATGCGCGGGTGAATCCCTGGATCGCATGGAAGTACGGTGCCGACATGTATTCATTCTGGGAGGTCGCCTACTATGCATCCGGCGACATCAACGTATGGCAGGATCAACGAGCTGGCGGGATGATGGTATACACAGGGGAAGATCGCAAGCATCCGCGTGATAGCCGCGGGCTCAAGGGACCGATCGCCAGCATTCGGATGAAGAACCTGCGACGGGGCGTGCAGGACTACGAGTATCTCTGGCTGGCGTCGCGCGCAGGTATTCCGGTGAATGACATGGTAGATGCCGTTGTCCCGTCGGCATTCAACGACTACAACGGAACGACGTTTACCAGCCAGCGCGATCAACCCTTGTGGGCGACGCGCGGGTATGAATTTGAGAGGTCACGGCGTGTTCTTGCCCGGCGCCTGGAGGAGCGGCTCCACAGAACCTCCGGCGGAGGGCGGTGACGTGTCCTTCATATGGCGCTGTTCAGCGGGGGAAGAGAAGTGGTCCGTTATCTGTGTGGAAGCACATCTGTGCAGTTGAATCGAGTCAATCATGTTGTGGAGAGGAGATTTCCGTGAAAAGGAATGACGCTCGCTGTGCCGTTGGAATGGTGTTGCTTGTTCTGCTGCTTTCTGCCCCGTGGGCTGCTCACGCGCGGACGTTTGTTGTCTCACCTCAGGGGAATGACCAGAATCCGGGTACGCTCGAACAGCCTTGGCGGACGATGTACAAGGCCAACGTGAACCTGCAACCGGGCGATACAGTGCTCGTCCGTGGTGGTACCTACCAGGAACAGATCAAACCCGTGAATGACGGTGTCTCCGGCAGCCCCATCGTGTACGCTGCCATGCCTGGTGAGACTGTTGTCATCGAAGGTGAGCCCGGTAACCTTGTTGTCGTTGTCGCCTCAAGCTACTCCATCATCGAAGGTTTCACCATCCGCTGTCAGGCGTATCTGCAGGTGCTCAAGACCCCGGAGTACTGGATCCACCTCGTTGGCAACCATATCACGCTTCGCCATTGCCGCGTGCTCGCCGACGGCGATGCAGCCTTTAACTACGGAACCCTCCAGGCGTTTTCACGCGGCATTGTTGTGTCAGGGCAGCATAACCTCGTCGAGCATTGCTATGTGCGCGGTCAAATGATGGGTGTTGTTATCGGGGGGGGCTTGCCACGGTTCGCGACCCTCCGGTATGATACGCTGGTCAATCATGGATCCAGCAATATCGTCATTCTGCCCCACGAGGACCAGGGCAGGTTCGACCCTTCCATGCAGGGAACATTGATCGAAGACTGCGTGATGGACACCTCTTGGGATGAGGACAATATCCAATTCGAACCGAACTATCTGGACCGATCACAGACCTACAACAATGGCGTCATTATCCGTCGGAGCCGTCTCGGACATGCGGCTGAGAATTGCATTGACTTCAAAGGCGCGGGGTATGTCCTTGTTGACGGTTGCCTGTTGTACAGTTCGGAGGGCAACGACAATGGCCATTTTGACGGCCCGGATGATATAGGAGGTGCAGGTCTCAATCTCGGGAACGGCGAGATATCCCGGTACGTTATTGTCCGTCGTTCCGTTTTGTGGGACAACCACACTGGCGCCTTCATGTTTGACGGGTACCGGTACTACAACAACGTGTTCTTGAACAACCGGCGCAGTTACCGGGGGTCGAACGGCGACTATACGAATGCCGACTTTTCAGGTGTGAGGATCTGGAACAAGAAGGGGTACAAACGCGATTTCTTGAACAACATCATCGGCATGCAACCGAACAGCGGGGTGCTCAATCTGGATCTGGATTACGGCGCTGATTTCGCTCTGGACAATAATCTGTACTTTGATGCCGAAGGGCCTGCCAAGTTTTATCATTCCATGACCAACCCCAAGACGACAACCCGGGGACTCTCAGAGTGGAAAGATATCCTGAACACCTATGGCGGGTACGCATACCTTGAGGGGAAGGAAGTCAACAGCGTTGAGGCGGACCCCCAATTCGTCAACGTCCCCCTCTATCCGGTAGACTTTGATGAGTCCTGGAATTTCGGTCTTGGATCGAACTCCCCCGCGATCAATGCTGGACGGCCGGTCACCACGGCGATCGGCGACGGGAGTGGCAGTCGAACTCTGCGGGTCGCCGATGCCCGCTTCTTCTGCGATGGCTTCGGTGTCACCGGGGGTGACGTGATCAAGATCGGATCGGACGCGCCTGTGCAGATTGTGTCCATCGACACAACGCTCAACACCATCACCCTTGCCGAAAGCCGTTTCTGGGTATCGGGAGCGGGAGTGCATATTGCCTACGAAGGGGAGGCCCCGGATATCGGCGCGAGGGAGTTTGTTCAGGGAGTGGGTCAGGCTCCGTCGTCTCCGCAGCCGGCAAGCCCGGCGGATGGCACCGGAAGCCTGCCTTTGTCCGTGCAAGTGACGTGGCACAAAGTGGCGGATGCCAGTGCTTACTATACTCAGGTGGCCACCAACAGCTCGTTTTCGTCTCTGATACGGAATGTGGGACCATTGACCGATACCTCGCTTGCGGTCAGTAATCTTTCGGGGAACACCACGTACTACTGGCGGGTGAGGTCCGGTAACGCCTCCGGCCTAAGTGCCTGGTCGGCCGTCAGTTCGTTCACGACGGCCAACACTGGCGTCATACCGAGTGTGCCGGTCACCGAAGGGCCTGTGTCGGGCACGACCGGCGTCACCACGAATCCGCTTCTCACATGGCAAGGCGTTCCCGGTGCCCAGAGCTATGGCGTGCAGGTTTCCGCTAGCCCTTCCTTCGCAACCTTGAAGATGGATCGGTCAGGGATCACCGGTACGAATGTTCAGGTGGATGGACTCACAAACGGGATGGAATACTACTGGCGTGTCAATGCGACGGGGAGTGGTGGCACCAGTGCCTGGTCGGCCGTCAGTTCGTTCACGACGGCGAGCATAGTTGTCCTGCCGAATGTGCCGGTCACCGAAGGGCCTGTGTCGGGTACGACCGGAGTCACCACGAATCCGCTTCTCACATGGCAAGGCGTTCCCGGTGCCCAGAGCTATGGCGTGCAGGTTTCCGCTAGCCCTTCCTTCGCAACCTTGAAGATGGATCGGTCAGGGATCACCGGTACGAATGTTCAGGTGGATGGACTCACAAACGGGATGGAATACTACTGGCGTGTCAATGCGACGGGGAGTGGTGGCACCAGTGCCTGGTCGGCCGTCAGTTCGTTCACGACGGCGAGCATAGTTGTCCTGCCGAATGTGCCGGTCACGGAAGCGCCTGCGTCCGGGACGACCGGCATCACCACGAATCCGCTGCTCACATGGTACGGAGTGCCCGGTGCCCAGAGTTATGGAGTGCAGGTCTCCACAAGCCTTTCGTTCGAAGAGCTGCAGCTGGACAGGTCAGGGATCACCGGCACAAGCGTGTTGGTGGATGGACTCAGGAACGGGACGGAATACTACTGGCGGGTCAATGCGATGGGGAGCGGCGGCTCGAGTGCATGGTCCCGGGTTGTGGCGCTGACCACATTCAGCCTTCCGACCACGATGGCGGCGAATGGTGTGTCAAATGCCGACTTCAACAACGGAACCACAGGTTGGTCGTTTGCCACAAGCGGCGCGGGACTGCTGGAAGTCACCTCTCCCGGCTACAAAAGCGACAATGCAGCCAGAATCACCATAGCACAAGCGGGCACCGGTGCCCAGCTGTTTCAGAACGATCTCATCCTGCACCCCGAGTCAACGTACCGCTTGAACTTCGCTGCCAAGTCGGGCGGTGGCAATGATTGCGACGTGACGGTGCTCAAATCCGGCCCGCCGGACTTGCCCTATGGACTTGCGGGAAAGCACTTCGATCTCGGTACCGACTGGAAGATGTATTCGGTGGATTTCACCCCGGACAACTTCTCTTCACCGGTCAATGATGGGCGGCTGCGGTTCGAGTTTGGTACGAGTGCTCCTGCCACAGATGTGTACTACGTCGACGATGTCCGCCTGCTCGCCATCAATCCGAGTACTCCTCCGCCGCCCCCTCCCGGCGAGGTCCCTGCGGACTATTTTCTGGATGAGATCTATCCAAATCCCTTCAATCCAGCGACCACGATCCGGTATTCGCTGCCTGCGGATGTACACGTTGTGATACGTATCTACAACTTGCTCGGGCAACTGGTGATGACGCATGTCGATGGGATCCAGACAGCCGGCACGCATGAAGTCCGGCTGAACATGGAAGGATATGTCTCGGGGATGTATCTTTGCACTTTGCAGGCTGGAGAGTACCGCCAGACCCGCAAGCTTATGTATGTGAAATAGTCATCAGCCGAACTCGCGGCAGGCAGGTGGCAGAGGTAAAATACGAAAGGCCGGTGCTCAACTTGGAGCACCGGCCTTCGCATTTCCACGGCATGTACCGCCTGCAAATGGCGCGGAATTACAGCCCGTATCCGATGCTGAGCCCGAAGAGGTTTGCACTGCTCTTGTAGGTACCGGGGAACTTGTTCAGATCGCCTGTCGGCGGCGGCCCGGTGACTGTGCGGTCGCTGAACTTGATCAACTGGTACGCAACATCCACCGACCAGCACTCAGTGAATTTGTAGCCGATGCCGATCGTACCCTCCACCCTGTTAGCATCGGGAAGGAGGGGTTCGACGGTTTCAGCCGGCTGTCCGCTTGCATCGTAGATGAAGCCAAGGCGGAACGTGAGGTCATTGTGCCTGTATTCCCCGCCAAGCCGGAGCATATATGCGTCGCCCCAGTTCTTTCCTGCCTTTGAAGACTTCTGAAGAGGTCTGCCTCCAAGTGCCGGCGGAGCGGCGGGCCCGTCCGGAAGCTCGACAGCGAGTGTGTCGTACGACGACCATCCGATCCATTGGTAATCAGCCTCGAGCGTTATATCCTTCGAAAGATCATACGCGAGGCCGACAAAAAATTGTCCTGGAGCTTTGATGGTGGTCTTCCCCGTACCGCCAGGGAAGAGCGGCGTCAACACCGCTCCCATATTTGAAAATTCTGCCGTGCCTTCGTAGTCCACTGTCGTCGAATGGCGATAGGAAGCACCAATCGACATTTCCGGCATAGGTTTGAAAATGGCGCCGAGATCAAAACTGTAGCCATTTCCGGTTGCATCGAGCGCAATATGTCCGGGCGGTGCACCTGGCAAAGTGGCGAGATCGTATGCCATCTTCACCGAGGAGAAAGTGATGCTCATGCCCGCCCCTATCATGAACTGCTCGCTCACCTTGTACGCAATCGTCGGATTGAGGGCAAGATTCTGGAGGTCAGTCTTCCCGGCGACGAAGCGCCCGTCCCAGCCTGCAGGCCATTCGGTTCCAAGGCCGAACGGAGCGTAGAAACCCACGCCGAAAGAGAGCCCGTTGTCCATCCCGTAGCCGAGGTACACACTCGGGATGAGGAATGTCTGGCTCACCATATCCGTCAGTTTTGCGGTCGGGCTGGTGAATGTCGTTTTTGGAAGGATCATCGTGCCACCCACATACGCCCCCAGCCCCTGCTGGTGGGCCAGTCCTGCGGGATTGAAATACATGGCAGAGAGATCATTGGCACGAGCTGCGAAGGCTCCGCCCTGACCCATCGCACGGGCACCATGCTCGTTAAGCTGGAACCCGCTGGCAAACGAGAAATCGACCGCCATCGTCGCC
>DAINBR010000176.1:0-7282 GCA_036732865.1 Bacteroidota bacterium
CCAGACGGCTGGCGATGGTTCCCCCCGTGCCAAGCAATTTCACGCGTGGCTTCTTGGGATCATACGGGAATTCTTTCTCAGGAATCTTGTAGTGCGCTTCCTTGCGTCCCTGGACGGCGATGGCCTGCACGCTCCGTGCTGCGATGCCGACGTTATATCCGCTCCGCAGTTTCAGCACGATGTGGTACGCGTCGGCAGTTTCCGATCGCGGCAGCACAATCCCCGTGAAGGAACCTTGCTCGGTCCGCACTTCCACGTCGCTCCAGACCTGGGCATCGTACTCCTTCAACGTGCTGAGGGCTTCACCGCGGTAGCCACGATAGTTGTCGCTCATTGCCCGGCCTCCGGTGTATTCAGTCCGAGGTATTGCGCCACCAACCGGCCCGGGATGCGTCCGCGGACGTGCCCCATCACAAGGCCCATGAGCTTCCGTCTTGCTTTGGCCGGAGAATGCAGCCTGATGGCCTGCAGATCAGCACTGCAGCGACCTGCGATGGACTTGAGTTCGTCGCTCGAACAGGGTGCGGGGAGGTCGTGCCGCACAAACCGGCTTCCCTGTGCTACAGCGAGAAGTGAGGGAAGGATGCCCTCCCTGGCGAGGGATTTCTCGCGGATTGCCAGGAGTATTTCCCGCATGGTCTCCTCGGTGAATCCCACACGGCCGCCGATTTTTTTCCTGATCCTTTTTGGGAACTGTACAAGAGTCTCGGCAACGACCGATGGCGTGATATTCCACTCCCTCACCGCGCGCGCAAAAAGATCGGCATACGGCGAGGTACTGAGAGGAGCGACAAGATCTTCCGGGACACCGATGTCGCAGTACCATCGCTCCCTTTCCCAGTAAGGCGGAGGAATGTCCACCCGGAGTCGTTCCAGCCGTTCCTCCGTTATGCGGAGAGGCGGAAGGTCCGTGTCGGGGTACATCCGGTCGGGGCCGGGGAGAATCCTCTCGAATCCGTTGGTCCCGTCGCGAAGCGCCTGGCGTGTTTCTGACGGAATTCCGCTAGTGGCCTCTTGTGCCCGGAGCGCAATCTCGGATGCCCCCAGGGCGGCGTCCTGCGGACTCCCCCAGACGGCTACCAGCGTGTCATCGTCTGTGGCACCCATGCTCTTGCGCAGAGTGCGCCACTCTGAGGAGGGGAGCGTTTCGCTCGGGCTGTCGGAATGGATGATATTCGGCAGAGTGGTAAGGCAAGCCACAACCCTGACGCGGTCGGAGATCTCGCGTGAGAAAAAAGTGTCGGTTTGTGTTTGCCAGCGCAGCAGTCCCTGAAAGCCCCTCAGGAGCACACCGTGCACCACGAGTCCATCGGCCACAGCGTTTCTGATCGGTTCAAAACGGGTTTTGCGAAGGAGCTTTGTCACCAGTTCGGTCCTTGCTTCGAAGGAATCCCGGGTAATGCCGCGACGGTGGAGCTCGTCTTTGAGGCGTAAGAGGTTCCGCTGACGCATTGCCTCGTTGTAGGTGAGAAGCGGAATGTCGGGAATACGGGGAACACCCTTGATCTCGATGCGGGTTCCCCCGGTAATGCTCACATTCACGTCCTGCCGGGCGGCACCCCCGCCCGTACGGACCTTTCCGGTGCTCCGGACGAGTCTCCTCAGAATTTCAGCAACCTCCGCGACTTCTTGAGGGGTCAGCATGTCCGGTGCCGTAACAGTCTCGATGAGAGGCATCCCGAGCCGGTCGGTCAGATAGGTTCTGCGGTGTCCCACGTCGCTAACCTCCCGGCATGCATCCTCCTCGAGGCCGAGCTGCACGATGGCAATACTCCGGTCTCGAAACGGTATCGATCCGTTGACACCCACGATTGTAGTCCGCTGGAATCCGGTAGGGATGCTTCCATCGAGATATTGCTTTCTGGCAATGTGTATCTCGTCGACCATAGAACAACCGTAGAGCATTCCGATGCCGAGTGCAATGTCCAGTGCTTCACCGTTCAGCTCAAATGGCGGTGTGTCGTCCATTTCGTATGTGCATACCGTATCGCGCTGGATCTGATAGATGATCTCTTTCTTCGTCTTGAACTCCATGAGGGCTGTGCCGTCGTATTCGCCGAGTTCGGACAGTGTGGGTCGCATATGGCGCAAGATTTCCGCGTCAAAGTGATCGCTGTAGCGCGCGGCAGGGCACCGGCAGAAGAGCTTCTTCGATGTCAGCAGTTGCTGGTGGATTTCGAGACCGGATTTGAATCCGAGAGCGGCGTAGTCGTTCCCGGTCATTTCAGAGAAGGGTTTGGTCGGCATTGGATGGAGGTTTGGGGTCGTATTTTCTCCAATTTACGGAATCGTGACGCGAATATCCATTGGCCGTTCGGGTGGCGCCTTGACTTTTGGTCCCGGTGCACGTTAATTGCTGCATTACACAGCCGGAAGTCTGACCAAGCACAAGCGGAGAGGGCAAGGAAATGACAACTGCTCGCAAGCTCCTCGAGAGAAAAGGGTCGAAGGTGCTCACCATTGAGGCCGGCGCATCGGTCTTCGAGGCCCTTAGGGTAATGGCGGAGCACAACATCGGTGCACTGATCGTGATGGACGCCACCAGGCTGGTGGGGATCTTTTCCGAACGGGACTATGCCCGGAAAATCGTCCTCAAAGACAAGTTCTCCCGCGACACCGCAGTTCGCGAAATCATGACCCGCGATCCCATCCTGGTAACTCCGGAATCTGAAGTCCGGGAATGCATGCGGCTCATGACCGATCATCAGGTGAGGCACCTTCCGGTCATCGACAAGGACACATTGGTGGGCATCATTTCGATCGGCGATGTTGTCAAGTGGATCATCGAGGATCAGGCTGACTCCATCCAGTTTCTGGAGAAATACATTATCGGGAGGTGACGGATCCCCCGTTCGGAGGGAACCCGCTGCGATGACCTGCTGTTTTGTAGCTAACGGATGAGGGGCAGCACAACACATGGTTTTCTTGCTCGCGTTGTTGATACCGCTGGGTCCGGTCGACGTCGTCCCGTCGGTCTTTCCGGGAGACAGGGAGTTTGTCGCGCGCGAATACGTGTCGGCGATCGCCGCCTACCGGATGCACCTCGAAACGCATGGTGATACCGCGGGCGTGTGCTGGCGGCTTGCCAGGGTGGAAGTGTGCATGGGTGATGTAACAGAGGATGCGGAGAGCGAAGCGCACTATCGCAAAGCCGAGCTGCTGGCCCGCGACGCCGTCAGACTCGATTCAATGAATGCTGATGCCCATACGTGGTTGGCGGTTGCACTGGGAAGCATTGCGGTGTTTGAGGGAAGCAAATCGAAGGTACGGATGGCGCATGAGATCAAGAATCATCTCGACAAAGCAATCCGTCTCAACCCCGGCGATGACGTCGCCTTCTCCGTGCTGGGCAGTTTCTATGCCGCACTGGGGAATATTAGCTGGCTGGAGCGCCAGCTGGCTAAACTGTTTATCGGCCGCCTCCCCGACGGAGGGTACGAAGAAGCCGAAGTTGCGTTCCGCCGGGCCATCGCTCTGGCGCCGACGGTCATACGGCACCACTTTGCACTCGGACTCCTGTTCAAGGATCAAGACAGGGATGTGGAAGCCCGGGTGGAGTTTGACACAGCGTTGTCTCTCCCCGTCGTTCTCGCCCGTGATATCAAGGACCAGCGCGCCGCCCGGAAACTTTTGTCGTCGCTGCAGTAGCCCGACTCACCAGACGGCTTCAGCAATTGTCGCACGTTGTGCAGGAGACTCAGCGCATGGCCTGAGGAGTAGAAACATCGCCAGGAAGATCGAAACAAGATGTGTGCGTGACATGCGCGGCGGCTCCATGGATCAGTTGCCGGTTCTTGGGGTAACTACCGCGACCCACCCACCACCCGGCGCGAGGTGTATCCTCAAGGGTGAGGAAATGTTGATGGTCATCTTCTGTTGTTTCCAATCGCTCCCAAACCTGTCCGCATTGATGCCGTCCTGAAGCACTGTCACCTCAGCGGTCGGCCGGGCCAGGAAACTGAGATCGAGCTCCAACTCTCGCTGGGTCCAGTCGGTCATGGCGCCTATGTACCAGGTGTCCGCATGCTTCCGGGCGACGGTCACATACTTGCCGATGGCGCCATTGAGTACCCTGGTCTCATCCCATGTCGTCGGAACAGCGCGAAGGAATGACATCATTTCGGGTTCGCGCAGGTAGTTCGTGGGAGAATCGCACAGCATCTGGAGCGGGCTTTCATACACGACGTACATTGCGAGTTGATGGCAGCGGGTTCCCTGACTCATCGGTTGGCTGAAGACCGGTGCGAACATGCCGGATGCGGCATTCCGCGTCGCTCCCGGGGTAAAATCCATTGCCCCCGCGAACATGCGTGTGAAGGGGAGGGTCACATCATGGGCTGGGGTGACGTCGGCCGACCACTTGCTGTGCTCAAGCCCTTTTACGCCTTCGCGCGTCAACACATTCGGGTAGGTGCGGCTCAAGCCTGTTGGTTTGTAACTTCCATGAAAATCGACGAGCAGGCGCCGTCGGGCTGCCTCCCGGGCTACGCGTTCATAGTAGTTCACCATTTTCTGGTCGTCTCGTTGCATGAAGTCGACTTTGATGCCGGCGGCCCCCCACGCGGCGAACCTGTCGAGCGCTTCCACCATCCGGTCCTCCAGGGCGTTCCAGGTAACCCAGAGGATGATGCCAACGCCTTTCTGCTTCGCACGGGCAAACAACTGATCCATGTTCATTGCAGTGTCGATTGCGAAGAGATCACCCGGCGTTGACCAGCCCTCGTCAAAGATCACATACTCTATCCCTTGTTGTGCGGCGAAGTCAATGTAGTACGAATAGGTCTCCGTGTTGATTCCCGACTTGAAATCCACGCCGGCAATATTGTTGGCGTTCCACCAATCCCACGCGACTTTGCCGGGCCGGATCCAGGAGGTCTCCTTCAGCACATTGGGACTGCCGAGGCGATAGACGATGTCGTTCTCGATGAGTGCACCGTCCCGGTCGGCTATCGCCACGATGCGCCATGGGAAATCCCTCGTGCCCCGTGTGCGTGCGATGTAAGGCGCGCGCCTCGTGACCTGGACCGTTCTATCTCCGACCAGCCGCTCCTCGGCTGGGTATGCCGGAAGCACCGACTCAAGGAAAGGCATCCCGTGCCCGACGCCACGAAGGTACAGACCCGGGTAGTCCAGGAGATCGGCTTCGGTGATTGCGATCTTCACCCCCGACTGCTTGGCGGCAATCAACGGGAGGCAGCACATCATCGTGTCTTCGAGGGTGTTTGCCGGTATATTTGCGTACGACCTCTCCGAATGAGAAAGAAAGGAATCTTCTTTGGGAAACCAGAGAGAATCGCCGGGTGAGAGACGGAGGGTGAGATCCTCACCTGTCACTGTGATGGTGTCCTTGAAGTCCGTATGAAAGCGATACGCAACGCCATCGTTGTACGCCCTCAGGACAAGGTTGTAGTTCCCCGCGAACTGGAGCGTGAGCTGATTGTACTCGTCCGGAATGATTTTCCGTTTTTCTGCAACGACGGGGACAATGGTCTCGCTGATTCGCGCAGTGCTCGCCCGTCGTAGAACCGGGGCAAGGCCGAGTGATTTGCCGGGTGCGACATGGAGAGCGATCGTCGATTGATGGAGGAGTGTCTCACCGCCGTGCAGTATCTCAATCGTGAGCGAATCCCTGGCTCCCACCCGGACTTCCGTCCTTGCATCGGGGCTTCGAAGCACAGGGATGGCGGGTTGAGCGGAGGTCAGGACGGGCAGCAGCAATGCGCACAGGCAGACGCTGAAGCGCCGAAGGCCAGAGAGAGGCGACATGTGGGAACCTCGGGATGTGGGGTAAGAAATTGTCCTATCATACACAATACTCCCGATTTGTGAAAGAATCAACGACCCGGAGTCCTGCCCTTGTCCTTGATTATCCCCTTCATAAGCTGTACTCTTTCGAGAGCATGATGCCCGTCTCTCTCTATCCGGATAGCGTTCAGACATCGGAGCCTCTCCCATGAACCCACGTTTTCTCCTGCTCGCACTGCTCGTCGCCGTGCATTCCTGGGGTATCGCAGAATTACAGATCACGTCTGGAATCCTGGAGCACTTCCTGACGCTTCAGCCCGGAGCCGAATTTCTCACATTCCCTGAGGACCGGGAGCATCCCATCCGGTTGCGCGACGAGATTCCCGATGCATGGCTAACGCGGACAGCCGTTGAAATGCGTCGATTCGCAGGAACAGCCCGGCCCGGCGAGTACTTCGTATTCCAGATCGGAGTGCTCGCGCACCGGAGAGATCTCGACCGGCTCGCCGCCGCATGGGCCCCCCTGCAGGGTGTTCCGGCCATTCCAAAATCAGCCATCACATGCTTCAATACTGAGGGCGTGGACCATCGCGGAAAGAAGTTCAGCAAAGAGCTACGGGTTGCACGTTTCCGTATCCAACCGCTCTGGTTCGGGGTGCAGGTGCCGGCGAATGCACAAGGGGTATACCGCACATCAATCACACTCAGCGCGGCCGGCGTCACATCCCGTACAGTAGAGGTAGTCCTTCAGATTGCAGGGGACCCAGTGGCGAACAACGGGTTCGATTCCGCTAAAAGCCTTTCGCGTCTGGCATGGCTCAATACCACGGCCGGTGCGGATGACCGGTGCACGAGAGGGTACGAACCAATCCGTCGCGATGCGCGTGGGTTGCACATTCTGGGGCGCACAGTGGCACTCGGTCCGCATGGGCTCCCGGCCGCCATCACAACATTCTTTGAGCCCTCCAATCAGTTTCTCGTGAAAGAAGGTAAGGATTTGCTGAATGATGCGTTCCGGTTTGTCGTCGAGATGGAAGATGGCGCTTTGGTGCGGATGCTTCCGGATAGGCTCCGTTTTGGAGACGAGACTCCGTCCGCAGTCTCATGGGAGGTCACCAGCAGCAGTCCCGAGTGCGAACTGTTCTGCCGTGGCCAGATGGAATTCGACGGCTACCTGGGCTACGCCCTCACATTGAGGCCCAAAAAGACCATGCAGGTGCGTGATATCCGGCTTGAAATCCCGATGAACAGAGAATGCACCGGTTACATGATGGGGCTGAATCACGAAGGAGGTCTCCGCGTCGGCGGGTGGGAATGGCACTGGGATACATCCAGGAACCAGGATATGCTCTGGATTGGCGGTGTGAACGCGGGATTGCGCATCAAGTGGAAAGCCGAGGACTATGTGCGGCCACTCATCAATCTCTATTACGGGTGGGGTCCGTTGCGCCTGCCAACCTCATGGGGCAACGCGGGCAACGGCGGAGTGAGCATCGCCGATTCGGGTGCGACGACATATATCAGGGCATATTCCGCT
>DAINBR010000177.1:0-7194 GCA_036732865.1 Bacteroidota bacterium
TCAGCACATCTTTCTGCAGCCGGCCGCAGGAGGACCTCCCCGCGATCTGACCCCTGGTGACCGGGACGCGGTTCCTTCTTCATCCACATTTGCTGAAGGAAATGAGTTTGCGTTTTCTCCTGACGGAACCGAACTGGCATACACAGCCACACCACTGCCAGTGCGCGAGGAAGCCTGGAGCACCAATCACGACATCTACATCATTCCCGTCGCAGGAGGAACGCCGCGGCAGTTGACGACGAATCCCGCCGCTGACGGTTGTCCGCGCTATTCTCCCGACGGCCGGTGGATCGCGTACCGGGCGCAGCAGCGACCCGGCTGCGAAGCGGACCGGTGGCAGTTGATGCTTCACGATCGCCGCACGGGAAGCACACGCAGCCTGACGGCATCCTTCGACGCATCGGTGGGCGAGCTGCACTGGTCACCGGACAACAGCTCACTCTTCTTCGAATCGGACGAAAAAGGAACGACGCCGGTTTTCTCCGTTCCTCTCGCGGGGGGTGTACACAAAATCGTGGATGGTCAGAACAATCATGATCTTTGCGTTGCACGCGACGGGTCGTTCCTGCTTTTCACCCGTTCTCATTCCGCCCGCCCTGCCGAACTGTACCGTGCACGCACGGATGGGTCTCAACTCCGGGCCATCACGGGCATCAACGATTTGATCTTTGACGCCATGGACGTACCGTCACCGGAATCGGTCTGGTACGAAGGTGCGGCGGGGGCAACGATACAGGCGTGGTTGTTCAAGCCGCCGCAGTTCGATGCACGGAAGAAGTATCCCCTGATCGTCATGATTCACGGTGGTCCCCAGGGTGCATGGGGCGGGTGGTCATACCGGTGGAATCCGCCTTTGTGGGCCGCCCGGGGGTATGTGGTGATTGCCCCGAATCCGCGCGGCAGCACAGGATTCGGACAGCAGTTCACCGATGATATCCGCGGCGACTGGGGCGGCAAAGTGTTCATCGACATTATGCGCGGTGTGGACTACGCGGCGGCACTGCCATACGTCGACAGCACGCGGATGGCGGCAGCCGGTGCATCATTCGGCGGATACATGGTGAACTACCTGCTCGGGAACACCGGCGACCGTTTCAAGGCCCTGGTCTCTCATGCGGGCATCTACAACTTCGAAAGCATGTACGGCGGTACTGATGAAGTGTGGTTTGATGAATGGGAACACGGCGGCATGCCATGGGAAAATCCGGAAGAGTATCGCCGCTACTCACCCCACATATTCGCCAAGAACTTCAGAACTCCCACACTCGTTATACATGGTGCCAATGACTTCCGGATTCCCTATACCGAAGCCATGCAGCTTTTCACCGCGCTGCAGCGGCAGGGGGTGCCATCGGAGTTTCTGTACTTCCCCGACGAAACGCACTGGGTGATGAAGCCAGCCAACAGTGTGCTCTGGCATGAAACGGTGTTCGGATGGTTGTCACGATACCTGCAGCGGTAGACCGGGCACTGCGGCACCGCCCCGGTGCGGGCCGGGGGTTTATGATCACCATTGTTCAGCATTGAGGAGAAATCATGCAGCAGCACGGCATGCACCTCAACCCCCTTGAGCAGATCGGGCTCCGGAATATCGGGAACGTCTACTGGAACCTCACCACGCCCGCGCTCTATGAAGAAATTGTGCGGAGGCGAGAGGGGTTGATCTCCCATCTCGGGCCGCTTGTCGTACGGACCGGCCATCACACCGGACGTTCTCCGAACGACAAATTCATCGTCCGCGAACCGTCAAGTGAACAGCATATCCACTGGGGGAAGGTCAATCAACCGATGCCCCAGGAAAAATTCACGTCACTCTTTGACAAGTTCTGCGCCTTTTTCCAGGGGCGGGATTTATTCGTTCAGAATCTCTATGCCGGCGCCGATCCGCGATACCGCATCCCGGTCAGGGTGGTCACCGAGAATGCGTGGCACAACCTCTTCGCACGGAACTTGTTGATTCAACCCGATGAACCGGTCGTTCACACCTCCCCTGACACGTGGACCATCATCGACTCCCCGCGCTTCCACGCGACACCGGACACGGATGCGACGCGGTCGGAAGTGTTCGTCGCCATCAACTTCGGGCGCAGGCTTGTTCTGATCGGCGGGACCAGCTACGGCGGCGAGATCAAGAAGAGCGTGTTCACCATTCTCAACTATCTTCTCCCGGTGAACAATGTGCTCCCCATGCACTGCTCCGCCAATGTCGGGAAGAACGGGGACACGGCCCTCTTCTTCGGTCTCTCCGGGACCGGCAAAACCACGCTCTCCGCGGACCCCGAGCGGATGCTTGTGGGCGACGACGAACATGGCTGGTCTGACAAGGGGGTGTTCAATTTCGAGGGAGGATGCTATGCGAAAGTCATCCGCCTCTCGCCGGAAGCCGAACCGGATATCTACCGGACCACCCGGATGTTCGGCACGGTGCTGGAAAACGTGGTAATGGATTTTGACACCCGCATGGTTGACCTGGACGATCAGTCACTCACCGAAAACACGCGGGCGGCCTACCCTCTTACCCACGTGAAGAATTTTGTTCCCTCCGGGCTTGCCGGACATCCGGAGAATCTGATCATGCTCACTGCCGACGCCTTCGGGGTTCTTCCGCCGATTGCGATGTTGACACCGGAGCAGGCAATGTACCACTTCCTGTCCGGATACACGGCGAAAGTTGCGGGAACGGAAAAGGGGGTGACCGAACCGCAGGCGACGTTCAGCACCTGTTTCGGGGCTCCATTCATGCCCATGGCGCCTGCGGTCTACGCCACCCTTCTCGGAGAACGGCTGGCAAAGCACCACGTCCATGTCTGGCTTGTCAATACAGGATGGACTGGAGGCCCCTACGGAACCGGCAGCCGGATGAAGATCGTTTACACCCGAGCAATGATCCGGGCCGCATTGAACGGATCTCTCATCACGACACCCACGGCACAGGATCCGGTTTTCGGCCTGCATGTGCCGGCGGCCGTCCCGGGTGTCCCACCGGAACTCCTCACGCCCCGCAACACCTGGGTCGACAAGGCTGCGTACGATGCGAAAGCCGGGGAGCTGGCCGTCCGCTTCAAGAACAACTTCGAGCAATTCGCGGACTCCGTTTCGCAAGCCGTACGCGATGCAGGCCCCCGTTGAGCGCCGGCATGAAGACGATTTCTTCAACTCTCATGCATAGGGTCTTGCCGCCGGAACGGAGTGCGGACGGACCTCACCCGCTTCTCATCCTCCTGCACGGGCGTGGCGCCGACGAGGAGGATCTCCTGGGCCTTGCCCCGGCGTTCGATGAGCGCTTCTTCCTGGTCAGCGTGCGGGCTCCTTTTCCATACGAATATGGCGGGTTCACCTGGTTCGACATTGCGACGAGCGCCGTGCCCGACCCCGTCCGCTTCCGTGAAAGTTGTGACCGCCTGCATCAATTCGTTCTGGATGCGCGTGCAGGATATCCGGTGGATCCCCGGCGTGTTTTTCTGTTCGGCTTCAGCATGGGATGTGTCATGTCTTTTGCGATTTCGCTTTCTGCACCGGACCTGGTGCGCGGTGTGTCCGCCAACAGCGGCTTGGTTCCCGAGGGAACGCATCTCACGCTCCGGTGGCAGGAACTTCAGTCTGTGGAGTTCTTCGTCACACACGGCACGTTCGATCCCGTGCTTCCGATTTCATTTGCGCGCCGCTCGCAGGAACTCCTAAGAGCATCGAACGCGAAGTTTACTTACCGTGAGTATCCTGCAGGGCATGAACTGACCGAGGAGGGGTTACGCGCAACTGCAGAATGGTTGAAGGGATTGATTGAGAGAAAACCCTAGATTCAGCTGCAGGCGGGGTGAGGTATGAGCGGAACGAAGCGATCTCACACTTCCTAGCTTCGATTTGGAGATCGCTTCGTCGCCCCGCTCTTCGCGATAGCACATCCGGATCACTGCACGCACCACTTCGCAGTACGTCAGGTTCCTTCCTGGGCGCTCCACACAGCCATCGCTGTCAGATTCACAATATCCGCCACTTCGTTACCGGGAATCAACAGATAGACGGGTTTCTTGATGCCCAGAAGGATCGGACCGACCATTTCCGCGCCGCCAAGCTGATTGAGGAGCTTGTACGCAATATTGGCGGATTCGAGGTTGGGGCAGATCAGAATGTTTGCCTCGTCCGTCAATGAACTGAAAGGATAGAGGGTCTTCAGGATATCCGTGGACACTGCGGTATCAGCCATCATCTCACCGTCCACCATGAGATCCGGTGCGCGGCTCTTGACGATTTCCGCAGCCTGCGCCATTTTCGTTGCTGACGGATGTGCCGTACTCCCGAAATTGCTGAACGAAAGCATCGCAATGCGCGGCTCGACATCAAAACTGCGCACCTTTTCCGCTGCCAGGATGGCGATGTCCGCCAGCTGTTCCGCCGTCGGATCGAAATTAACGGTTGCGTCAGCGATGAACCGCACGTCTTTCTTGAAGATCAGCATGTACATACCGGCAATCGTGGAGATGCCCGGGCGGGCCTTGATGATCTGCAGCGCCGGCCGGATGGTGCCGGGATAGTTTTGCGTCAGTCCTGCAACCAGGCCGTCCGCATCTCCTTCGTCCACCATCATCATCCCGAAATTGATGGCTGTCACCACGTTGGTGTGCGCGTCGGTGCGCGTGATCCCTTTGCGCTTGCGCAGTTCGTAATACTTGCCGGCGTACAAATCCAACTTCGGTGAACCCGTCGGTTCAATGATCTCCACACCTTTGAGATCCAGATCGAGTGCCTTCGCCCGCTCCTCTATCGTCGCCTGGTGGCCGAGGAGAATCGGCGTAGCAATCTCCTCGTCCAGTATGATCTGACTTGCCCGCAGGATCTTTTCTTCATCGCCTTCGGGAAAGACTATCCGTTTCGGCGCTTTCTGGGCCTTGTGAATGAACATCCGCATGATTTCCTTGGAGCGCCCAAAACGGCTTTCCAGCTGATCGCGGTAAGCGTCAAGATCTGCGATCGGTTGGCGCGCCACCCCGGTCTCCATCGCGGCCTTGGCCACGGCAGGGGCTTCCCAGAGCAGCACGCGCGGGTCGAGGGGCTTCGGTATGATGTAGTCCCTGCCAAACTTGATCTTCGCGCCGCCGTACGCCTTGATCACCGAATCGGGGACGTCTTCCTTGGCGAGACTGGCCAGAGCATGCGAGGCCGCGAGTTTCATCTCGTCGTTGATTGTGGACGCCATGACATCGAGAGCGCCGCGGAAGATGAACGGAAAACCGAGCACATTGTTCACCTGGTTTGGATAATCCGAACGTCCGGTCGCCATGACGACATCGTCGCGTGCGTCAAGTGCGTCCTCCGGCGTGATCTCGGGGTCGGGGTTGGCCATCGCAAAGATGATCGGGTCCCGCGCCATAGTCTTGACCATCTCCTTGGTCAGCACGCCCTTCGCGGAAACGCCTGCGAAGACATCGGCGCCCTTAATGGCATCGGCGAGCGTTCGTGCCGATGTCTCGACGGCAAAGAACTCCTTGTACGGGTTCATGCCTTCCTTGCGTCCCTTGTAGACCACACCCTTTGTGTCGCAGAGGATGAGGTTCTCGCGTTTCACGCCGAGCGTGACATAGAACTTCGCGCACGCGATACCAGCGGCGCCGGCGCCGCTGAAGACGACTTTCACCTGGTCGATGCTCTTCCCGACAATCTCCAGCGCGTTTACCAATCCCGCCCCTGAAATAATGGCCGTGCCATGCTGGTCATCATGGAAGACCGGGATGTTCATCATCTTCTTCAGAGTTTCTTCGATGTGGAAGCACTCCGGCGCCTTGATGTCTTCGAGATTGATGCCGCCAAAGGTCGGCTCGAGCGCTTTCACAATCTTGATTATTTCTTCGGGATCGTGCGTGTTGAGTTCGATGTCAAACACATCCACATCGGCAAATCTCTTGAAGAGGACACCTTTCCCCTCCATGACAGGTTTACCCGCCATGGCCCCGATGTCACCAAGACCGAGCACCGCAGTGCCGTTACTGACCACGGCAACCAGATTTCCTTTCGCCGTATACTTGTACGCATCGGCCGGATTGGCCTGAATCTCCAGGCAGGGTTCTGCAACGCCGGGAGTATAGGCCAGTGCCAGATCTCTCTGTGTCGCACAGGGTTTTGTGGAAACAACCTCGATTTTGCCTCTGCGTCCCATGCTGTGATAGTCGAGTGCATCCTGCTTTCGGATCATCGCCATGACCGGGACTCCTTGTGTGTAAAAAGTATTGATACCGCAGATGAGTGGAACGCAAGATACAACAAACCGAAGTGCGGGTCAACATCAGGATCCTTGATTTTCAGGCCTCCATTAGGTACTTTGGACAAACCACTGGGTACCAAACATCAGATGTTGTGTTGTGACCTCCCATCGGACTCGCGGCGTTGTACCGGCTAATGTCCGGCCCCGGCTTCGCGTCCGTAGTGTCTCCATTCCCGGCTGTTGTGAGGCTTTCTGTCCGGCCTGTGTGTGTTTCGCCGGGTTCGCCCCATGGGTGCATCATGCTGGGTAGTATTTTCCGGCTGGCGGCAGGAGTGGGGGTCACCGTGGTGATGGCCTTTGTGGCCATTGCGGCGCTTGTATTCGACCGGTCCGGCAAGAAGTATCACTGGGTTTCACGCACATGGTCCCGCATTGCACTGCGCGTCTGCGGCGTAGGGGTCAAGGTCCGCGGGACGGAGCACCTGCAGCACGGGCGGTCATACATCTATGTCTGCAACCACGCCAGCATGTTCGACATTCCGGTGGTGTCCGCAGGTATCCCTGACGATATCCGGATCGTCTACAAGCGCGAGCTGGAGAAGATTCCGATATTTGGCTGGGGGTTGCGGTGGAGCAATTATATCGGCATCGACCGCGGCAGCAGCGCCGAGGCACGACGCAGTCTGGATGATGCCGTCGCGAAGATACGCAACGGGGCGTCCGTCCTGATGTTCGCAGAAGGGACCCGGACGTCCGATGGAAAGCTCCAGCCGTTCAAGCGGGGAGCATTCCACCTTGCGGCACGCTCGGGCGTGCCCATCGTGCCACTGACTATCAACGGTTCCTTCAGCATCGTGCCGAAGCATTCACTCCGCATCCGTCCCGGGACGGTGGAACTGGTGCTGTCGCCGCCGGTCTCTGTCGATGCCGTACAGGGAAAAGACGCCGAGCGCGAATTGATGGAGAAAGTTCGTTCGGCCATCGCAGCCGAGTATCAC
>DAINBR010000178.1:0-7120 GCA_036732865.1 Bacteroidota bacterium
GTGGTAGTGGGGACATTCGAGGAATCGGCGATAGATTTTCACGCAAAAGACACGATCTGCGGACAGGTCGCCGGTCGTGACAAGAAGCTGCGGGAGTTCGCGGCTTCCAATGACGTGATGATTTTTGTCGCCGGCCGGAATTCATCGAACGGCAAAGTCCTGTACGATATCTGCCGCGAAGCGAACCCGAGGTCGTACTTTATCGAACAGGAAGATGAATTGCAGCGGGAATGGCTGAGCGGCGCGGCAACGGTCGGTATCAGCGGCGCCACATCCACACCGCAATGGCTGATGGAACGCGTTCGGCATTTCATAGAAGAAATTGCGTAACGTCATCATTAACTCACTATACCCCATCAATAAATACGTACATCCACAGGATGGCATGACCACACCGCCCGATGACGTCGGTACGTGGAGCACCCGGTGGAATGTCCCGCACTGAGCGGGATGGTATGTTGAACAACAGGAGGATGAATGGCTGACGTAAAAGGCGCGACACGATCATCTCGGTTCGACCGTGACTATAGCGAGGCCGATTACAACGAGATGTTGAAATTGTACGAGGGGACCCTCGGCAAGATCAGCGAAGGCGAGATCGTCAGAGGACGTATCGTCGCCATCGGCGAAAGCGAAGTTTCCGTCGATATTGGATTCAAATCCGAAGGCGTCGTTCCGCTCGCCGAGTTCACGAAACAGGAAGAACTGAAGGTTGGCGAAGAAATTGAAGTATTCCTGGAAAGCGTGGAAAACAAGGATGGCCAGCTGGTGCTGTCACGCAAGCGCGCTGACTTCATGCGTGTGTGGGAGCGGGTCACCAAGGCGTTCACGACGGGCGCAGTGCGTCCGCCGTATCAAGGGCGGCATCGTCGTCGACCTCATGGGCATCGATGCCTTCCTCCCCGGTTCGCAAATCGACGTGCGCCCCGTTCGTGACTTTGATGTCTTCATCGGCAGGATCATGGATTTCCGCGTGGTGAAGATCAACCACCCGTCCGAAAACGTCGTCGTCAGCCATAAGGTCCTGGTCGAGGAAGAAATGGCAGGCCAGCGCAAGGCCATCATCGAGAGCCTCGAAAAAGGACAGATTTTGGAGGGTTCCGTCAAAGCCATCACCGATTTCGGCGTCTTCGTGGACCTCGGCGGTGTCGACGGCCTCGTGCACATCACGGACCTCTCGTGGGGGCGCATCAATCATCCATCGGAAATCGTCAAGCTGGACCAGACGATTAACATCGTGGTGCTCGATTTCGACCAGGAAAAGAAACGCATCTCGCTGGGCTACAAACAGCTCCAGCCGCACCCCTGGGAAAACATCCAGTCCAAGTATCCAGTCGGCACGAAGGTCACCGGCAAAGTAGTCTCCCTGGCTGACTACGGCGCGTTCGTGGAGATCGAGAAGGGGATCGAGGGTCTGATCCATATTTCCGAAATGAGTTGGACGCAGCATATCAAGCATCCCTCGCAGGTCGTGTCGATGGGGCAGATGGTCGATGCAGTGATCCTTAGCCTCGACAAGGACGCCAAAAAACTGTCGCTCGGCATCAAGCAGCTCGAGCCGGATCCGTGGCTGACACTCATGCAGAAATACCCGGTCGGTTCACGCCACAAGGGCATCGTGCGCAACCTGACCAACTTCGGCGTGTTTGTGGAACTGGAGCAGGGCGTGGACGGCCTCGTGCACATTTCCGACCTGTCGTGGACAAAGAAGGTCCGTCACCCGGGCGAAATCGTGAAGAAGGGCGACGAGATCGACGTGGTGATCCTCGGCGTGGATGTCGATCAACGCCGTATCTCTCTCGGCCACAAGCAGATCGATGACAACCCGTGGGAGAAGTTTGGAGAGAACTACAAGATTGGCACGGAGGTGGAAGGCAAGATCGTTCGCATCATCGAGAAGGGCGTGATCGTGGAGCTTCCTCTCGGTGTGGATGGCTTTGTCCCCATCTCGCAGCTGGCGATGGGACAGATCAAAAACATCGCAGACAAGTTCAAGATCGGCGACCCGCTGCCGTTGCGCGTCGTTGAGTTTGACAAGGACGCGAAGAAGATCGTTCTGTCGGCGGTGGAATTCCTGAAAGGGAAGGAAACGCGCGTTGTGCAGGACTATATGGCCGCGCACAAGCTGCCGACCCACACCGTGGCTGATCTCGCAACGATTACGGGGCAGACCCCGAGCGGGGATACCTCGATTCCGAAAGAGAACTAACCACACCGTTTATTCCAAGGGGGTTGACTGCGGGTGACCGCCGGTTGACCCCCTTTTTGTATATCCTATGGCCCGTGTAGCGCTCCATACTCTTGGCTGCAAGCTCAACTTCGCCGAATCATCCTCCCTTGGTGGGCAGTTCATCGACCGGGGATTCGAGCTTGTCGAGTTGAATGAACCGGCGGATGTCGTACTCCTCAACACATGCAGCGTCACCGGGACGGCCGACCGCGAATGCCGGCAGCTCATCCGCAGGGCGCTGCGGACGTCACCGGGCGCATTCGTCGTCGTGACCGGCTGCTACGCCCAGCTTGCTCCGGAGCAGGTGGCTTCCATCGATGGCGTGGACCTTGTCCTCGGCACCAAAGAGAAGTTCACCGTATTCGATTTTGCCGGTGATTTCCGGAAGAATGCTGCACCGAAAGTGTGCGTGTCTGAAGTCGGAACGGCTGACACCTTCGGTCCCGCCATGTCCACACTGGCCGGCGACCGCACACGCGGCTACCTCAAAGTCCAGGACGGCTGCGACTATCACTGTACATTCTGCACAATCCCGCTTGCCCGCGGGGAAAGCCGGAGTCAATCCGTAACCGAAAGCGTCCGCCAGGCCGGACTACTGGCGGAACGCGGGTTCAAAGAAATCGTCCTCACAGGCGTCAACGTGGGTGACTACGGCCGCAAGCAGGGGGAGTCGCTCCTTCTTCTCCTGCGGGCGATGGTAGGTGTGCCGGGACTCCGGAGAATCCGCATATCCTCCATCGAGCCAAATCTTCTGACCGCGGAACTCCTGGATTTCATTGAGGAACAGGAAGTGCTGTGCAAACATTTTCACATTCCACTGCAAAGCGGATCGGATGCAGTGCTCCGGCGGATGCGGCGAAGATATAACCGGGCTCAATATGCAGATCTCGTGCACCGCGTGCGAACCCGGTTTCCCGAAAGCGGAATCGGCGCCGACGTGATCGTGGGATTTCCCGGGGAGACCGGGGAGGAGTTCCGGGATACATACAAATTCCTCGCCGATCTTCCGTTGTCATATCTTCATGTCTTCACGTATTCCGAGCGGCCTCACACCCCGGCGGCGACACTCCCGGGTACGGTGACGGCGAACGAGCGGTCATCCAGAAACGCCATGCTGCGCGGGCTCAGCGAGCGGAAGCGGATGGCATGGTGCAGGGATATGGTGGGAAAGAGCGTCACGGTGCTGACGGAGAGCACGGTGGAAAATCGCCGGAGGTTCGGCTTTACCGGCTCGTTCCTGCGCGTCGGGGTGGACGAACACGCTGCGCCCGAAAACACCCTGGTGTGGGTCAAGCTCACCGCTGCACACGATGAACGGTGCTACGGGACAGTGCAGGAGATCACTGGGTGAAGATCACGGCAGTACAGAACGGAAGTGTGGCCGGGGACGCAGGAATCCTTGCGGGTGATGAACTGCTCGCAATCAACCAGGAGCCCATGCGAGACATTCTGGACTACCGGTTCTATGAAGGTGATGAAAACGTTCTGCTGCGGATCGCACGGGACGGGACAATCGTCGAGTTTGACATTGAAAAGGACGATCAGGAACCTCTCGGTCTCGAATTTGAGGAGATGAAGTTCCTCTCCTGCGGTAACGACTGTATTTTCTGCTTTGTCGATCAGAATCCGGGGGGGCTCCGAAAAGAACTTTATTTCCGTGACGGCGATTACCGGCTTTCGTTCATGTACGGCAACTACACCACGATGACCAATGCGGGGCCTGCAATCCTCCGCCGGATCATCCACCAGCGCCTTTCGCCACAGTATATTTCCGTCCATGCAACCGACTATGAGGTCCGGAAACGGCTCATGGGGATCACCAAGGACGATCGGATCCTTGAGAAGATCGGTCTCCTGCATGATAACGGAATTGAAATGCACACACAGATCGTCCTTTGCCCGGGCATCAATGACGGCGCGGTGTTGGAACGGACTGTGCGGGATCTCTATCGCTTCCGGGAGCACATCATTTCGCTGGCCGTTGTACCCGTAGGGTTGACGAACCACCGGATCAACCTGCCGGCTCTTCGGCGTGTGGACAAACCGTATGCACAGGCTCTCCTGGCCGCTGTTGGTGAATGGCAACATGAATTTCGTGGAGAAACCGGACGGGCCTTTGTGTATCCATCGGACGAGTTTTTTATCACTGCAGGAAGGGCAATCCCGCCTCCGTCGTACTACGACGGTTTTCCCCAAATCGAAAACGGCGTGGGGATGGTAAGGACCTTTGTCACACAGTTCCGCCGGGCAGCCCCGCATTTCCCTGCACGTCTTCCGCAGCGCAAGCGGCTGATGATGGTAACGGGGAGACTCGCAAGCGACATGATGCGATCGGAGATCCTGCCCCGCCTGGAAATGGTCCGGAATTTCTATGCAGAGCTCAGCGTCACCTCGAACACGCTATTCGGCCCCGATGTCACTGTTTCTGGACTTCTTTCAGGGAAATGCATATATTCTGCTCTGAAGGGGAGGTGCGCAGACGTGGACCTTGTACTCCTCCCGCCGGATATCTTGAACACATCCGGCCTCTTTCTTGATGATATGACCCGGGACCAGCTGGAGGAGCGGTTGCAGGTGCCGGTGATGATATTCCCCGGCCGCTGGGCCGATGTGTTTCGCAGGCTGCTAACCACAGAAAGGAGGCGTCACACCGCGCCGTTGATACGATCTGCACGCAAGAAAGGAACCTCACGATGAAGGTACGACTGCAGTGCGCGGCGGTGCTTCTGTGTGGCTTGGCAGTGTCATCAATGACGGGATTGGCACAGTCCGCCCGCCTGTCTCACGACGAGGTATCACGGGATTTGTTTTCCTCCGTTCCCGAGTTCTCCCCGGCCCCGCAGGTAATGGATGATCAGGGCCCTTCCCGCAAGTCCGTGGGCCTGGCCGCTCTCTATTCCCTGCTTGTTCCCGGCATGGGGGAGTTGTATGCGGAAGGATTCAGCTCCGGGAAGTATTTTCTGATTGCCGAGGGGGGGCTCTGGCTCACCTATGCAGCTTTCGAGATCCACGGGAACGATCTCCGCGATGGTGCGCGCACGTATGCCGCGGCGCGTGCCGGGGTCGTGGCTGGAGGAAAAGACGACCAGTTCTTTGTGGATGTAGGCAATTTCCTCAGCATGGATGAGTACAACGAGAAACGTCTTCGCGACCGGGAGCCGGAGAGGCTCTACAGTGCGGCTTCAGGGGAGCACTGGCGATGGGATGCCGAGGAGTCGCGGCTGACGTACCGTGAGCAACGCATAACGAGCGAACAAATGTACAACAACCGGAAGTTCGTCGCCGCGGCAGTCATCATCAATCATGTCGTGAGTGCCATCAACGCTGCGCGGGCGGCTATTTCGTACAACTCTTCGCTTGAAAATCCCCTCGGGAGTATGGAATTCTCCAGCCGCGTGCTCGGTGGACCCGGGCGTGAACACGGCGTGTTGGTGACCGTGTCGAAAACATTCTAAGCGTTGCTGCCGGCCGCAGAGCCGCTGAGGCGCCTGAGTGGGAGATGAACTATCCTCCGCGTCCCCCGGTGTGCACCTGCGGTTTTTCGTTTTCTTGAGTGGACACCATGCGATGTCTTAAGCTCACCATTGAATACGACGGCACGGACTTCGTGGGTTGGCAGAGCCAGCTGAACGGGCGTGCAGTACAGGATGAGATCATCCGTGTCCTGCATCTGGTGCTCGGCGAGCCGGTGACGCTGATCGGGGCGGGGCGTACCGATTCCGGTGTTCACGCGCGAGGACAGGTGGCCGGGTTCCGGACGGAGAATCGCATCGCACCGGGGAAACTTCATTCCGCTCTGAACGGGCAACTTCCCGACGATATTCGCGTGCACGCGGTAGAAGAAGTGCCCCCGACGTTTCATGCCAGGTTTGGTGCACGACAGCGAGGGTATTCGTATCACATCAGCCTTAAGGCGACGGCATTGGACCGGCGGACGAGCTGGTTCGTGAAATTCCCGCTCGATGTTGAGTTGATGAAGTGCGCGGCCGCGCGGATGCGCGGTACACACGACTTCAGTGCATTTTGCAAGCACGAGGCGGAGGTGGAGAACCGGGTCTGTTCCGTCGTGACCTCGGAGTGGGTTGCTGTCGACAGCCGGTTGATCTATCGTGTTGCCGCAGACCGATTTGTTCACGGGATGGTCCGGGCGATGGTGGGGACGATGGTGGACATCGGCAGGGGTTACACGCCTCTGGAATCCCTGTCAGGAATCTTCGAAGCCCACGCCCGCTCGGCCGCCGGTGGCGCTGCCCCTGCCCGTGGACTCTGTCTCGAAGAGGTGCTATACTAAAAAGGATCCAGGCATTATACCTTGAGTTTAATCCCTGGCATCAATCCCCGCCACATACTCTGACATTTTACCCCAACTTTTTACCCCGACCTTTTGCCCTGAGATAATAGCCTAGCTTCAGGGTCTTCTGGATTCTCTCTTACTCCCCTCGCAAAAACCTTCCTTCCGGTGTATTAACCGGTACAGAAGATCATCCCTTACCCTGGGCAGGGCGAAACCATGGTCTCGAAAATCCTCAGCTGCGCCACGTACGGTGTGAACGCCTTCCTGGTGGAGGTAGAGACCAACCTGGAAAGGCAGATTCCGGGATTTTCCATCGTAGGGTTGCCCGACAATGCTGTCAGGGAGAGCCGCGAGCGCATCCTTGCAGCTGTCCGGAATTGTGGCTTTGAGTTTCCGCTTCGCAAAATCACCGTGAATCTGGCACCCGCCGACATCAGGAAAGAAGGGTGCTCATTTGACCTCCCGATGGCGGTTGGCATACTTGCAGCGACGGGCCAGGTGCTCCCTGCCGTGCTCCCGGACTTCGTCATGGTGGGAGAACTTGCCCTTGATGGCACACTTCGGCCAATACACGGCACACTCCCGATGGCCATGGA